>CAZLKG010000159.1:0-3408 GCA_964560045.1 uncultured Slackia sp. | reverse complement strand
AAGCTATGAACAGTACGCAGCGCGTTGATGGGCTTCTCCAGATTGGCCACGGGCACGCCAATCAGCGCAGCCTCCATGGGGCCGTAGTTGCCCTCAGGATCATGCGGCGAGAGGTTCCATGTAGACGGAATGATGATCTGGTAATCGGAGATCTTGCCGTTGTTTACCTTCTCGGAGTGATAGAGGGCACCGCGCGGAGCCTCCCAGAAACCGGTACCTTCGCCGGTCCTGTTAGTCGGAGACTCGAAGTAGGTGCTGTCGTCACCGGCAATGGCCTCGCAGAGCTCTGTTACCCACTCCTGCATGAGACCCGCGATGTAGATGGTCTCGATCTGGCGGGCAGCGGTGCGACCGAGGGTATTTTGCAGAATGGACAGATCACCGGCCTGGGCACCTAGAGTCCCCAGCAGCGTGTCAACATACTCCGTCACAAAGGGAACCCCACGCATATAAGCAACCACCAGGCGAGACAGACCACCCATTTCAAGCGGCTTGCCGTCATAACGCGCGCACTTGTTCCAGGTGTAGCGATCATTCACGTTGTACTCGGTGAAGTTGGGGTTCGTTCCCTGCTCAAACGGCGGCAAGTCGGAATCGCCGTCATACCAGGAACGGCCCACGTACTCGGTGATAAGCGACTCATCCACGTCAGACAGGTTGAGGTTTTCGTCCACGATGCCGGCAGGGAAGTAGCGGTTGTTCATCTGATCGGTGTAGGAGGTGTTAGAGTCAAAGGCGCGCTCGAACACACCCCATGAGCCATAGCGACCCACACCCTTGCCAAAGGTAGTGGCCTCCGGATAGAACTGCGCCACAGCTAAGGTGTCAGGAATCAATGTGGCAGTAACCCAGTTGTAGATTTCATCCACAAGGCCCTTCAGATCATCTAGCTTCTCGGCAGTGGGCACGAATGAGGTGCCACCGGGAATGATGGTCATGACATGGGGCATCTTGCCGCCTAAAATACCCGAAATCTCGGAGGCCTTGGCCTGCATCTCCAGCGCTTCAAGATAGTGAGCCGTAAGAATCAGGTCGGCCTCGGGGGGGAGGTTGTACTCGCCGGTGTCAAACCAGTTGCCGCTAAAGATGGACAGCTGCCCGTTTTCGTAAAACTTCTTCAAGCGCTCCTGCAGGCTTAGCAGGTCAGAGGCGGGAGTGGTGTTAAAGCCGTCGGGGAAATTGACGCCGAGGACGTTAGGAAGATCACCGGTGCTGGCAAGATCGCCGGCCAAGTCGTATGCATCCGCCACGTTAGCGTCAAGGGCGTTCAAGGGATTGACGTAATCCAAAGCGGCCAGGTTGTAGAACCACAGGATGTGGCTGTGCAAAAATTGCGCACCCTCAAGCAGGTTGCGGATGATACGCGCGCTATTGGGAATCGTGATTCCATAGGATTTTTCGGCGGCGATGGTGGATGTATGCATGTGGGAAACGGGGCATACACCGCAGATACGCTGTACGATATAGGCAGCATCTTCGGGAGTGCGGTCGCGCACAATGAGCTCCGCGCCACGGAAACATCCACCGGAAACCCAAGCATCGGTAACGAAGCCGTCGGTGACTATCATCTCAGCTCGAAGATGGCCTTCGATACGAGTAACGGGATCGATAATCGAGCTGCCAGATACTAAGCTGCTAGACATTATTTACCTCCCTTCTTGCTTTTTGCTTCCACATCTTGCTTTCCGTAGACGCCAATGGCCTTGTCGGGGTGCTTGGCATCCCATGCACGCACCTTCTCGAACTCGGCACCCTTAGGCACACGACCGGCAGCCTTCATGCCAAAGCCGTGAACCACAAGAGCCAGAGCCACGATGCCGGTGACGCCCAGTGCGATGGTGGTGGGCTGAACGACCCAATCACCAATGCGCAGATCGCGGTTGCGCTTGAAGAAGGGCGTGTTGACCTCAACCCAGTTTTGACCGGGATTGGTCGGATTGGCCTCGCAGCACCCGATGCAGGGAGCGCCGGCCTCAACACACCAGCTGCGGCGGCGGTTGTAGCGCACGATTCCGCAATTGGCCTTAGTCTGTGGCCCACGGCAACCCAGCGGATAGAGACAGTAACCCTTAGCCTCCTCGGGGCTGCCAAACTGATAGACGAATTCACCGTTTTCGAAATGGCCTCGACGCTGGCAGTTGTCATGGACGGTCTGACCATAGATAAGCGTGGGCTTGTTCTCGGCGTTGAGCTCGGGCAAATCACCCAGCAGCAGATATTCGACCAGCACCGCGCACAGCCACTCAGGGTTGGGCGGGCAGCCGGGAAGGTTGATCACCGGAGTGTTAATACCCTTCTCGCTGAGGAACTTCTGCACACCCTCGGCGTTCGAGGGATTGGGATGGGCAGCCATCCATCCGCCGTTGACGGCGCAAGAACCCAGGGAAACGACGGCGACTGCATTTGCGGCGGCCTCTTCCAGATGCTCATTGCCCGTCTTGTCAGCAACGCGCAACGCGTTGCCCTCCCAGCCGTTGAGCACGCCCCCTTCATAGACCAGGATGTAGCCCCCGGCTTCGATGGTCTGCTCCTTGGCTTCTTCCATGGAATAGCCGGCTGCGGCGGAAAGCGTCTCGCAATAGTTCAGCGAAATCATCTCGAGAACGACCGTCGCGGGATCCGGAGCATCGATCTGGGCAAAAGCCTCGGTGCAGCCGGTACAAGAAGCACCTTCAATCCAGATCACAGGGAAGAGATCGCCCTGGGTAGCGCCAATGACCGACTCTTCAAGGGCCTCAGCCACACGGGGCGCGGCGGCCTGACCCAAGCCCGCCATGACCGCGAGCGTACCACACAGCTTCATGAAGCTACGGCGCGAAACCCCCCGTGCTTCAAGCATCCCCTGAAACTCTGTGGCAGTGGTCCTGTTGTCCATACGTACACCTCCTATTAAGGTATGTAGAAGAAACTGACGGGGGGGATTATGCTCCAATACCGACGGAAAAAACGCTTGGCGCCTATCGCTTTCCGCGAAGCACAGCAATAAATACGGCAAAAGGTATGGGCGTGTTACGGATACTTTTGCCGGTAACATATTATGTTACGCCTTGTAAAATTCGTAATATTTTTTCGCGCCTTGATATAGGGGGGGGGTGTCTTGCCGGTACCGGCAATTTCATCCATTGCGAACCCCATGATCCGCTCCTTTTGGGTGCAGAAGCAGAAACAAAGCGAGCCAAAGGGTGGACGGCGAGGCGGAAAATGATGAGGCTGGAAAGAAATCTTATTTGAGAATAATTTATATTACGAATAATTTTGACCTGCGGACAGATAGCTAGATGCGCCAACCCAACCCGTCAAAAGCGAAAAAGCCCTCGCGCGAAAGATCGGCCATGATGGACTCAAACGTGTCCCTATCAACGCCGCTGCGCCCCGCCTTACGCTCCGCGCGGTTCAGTCGCGCCAAAA
>CAZLKG010000158.1:0-3435 GCA_964560045.1 uncultured Slackia sp. | reverse complement strand
TAGAACTCCACGTACACGCGGCTTATGGCGCGCAGGATGCGTGAGCGCGTGGTGGAAAAGACGCCGAGAACGGATCCGAGCACGAGCGCGAGCAGCAACCCGGCAAGAACCACCTGCAGGGTCATGAAGAAGCCCTGCCAAAACGTGTCTAGCGAGCCGAGGGTGACCTCCCAGCGCCGAAAGTCAAAGATACTTTCGAGCATAGCGCTCCTTTCAACCAATCGGGTGCCTGTCCCGCACTACTCCTGTCCGTATCATACGTGCATCATCATACGCATCATACCGCTGCGCACCGTCACCGCATCTCGAGCGCACCAGAGTGCGATCGAGATGCCACCGACGCACCGTCACCGTAGCGTTTGCTACATATCGCCTGGCATCTGCCGTAGGAGTTTCCTAGGCGCTGTCGCCCAGCCAGGTCTCGATTTCTTCATCCATCCAACCGCTGTCAAGCAGCTCGTTTACCGTGTCGTCTACGAGCTCGGACAAATCGGAATCTTTCTGGGTGGACACACCGTAGTCCTGGGTGCCAAACTCGATTTCGGGCTGCAAAAGCTCCACGGAGTCATCCATGTAGGTGTTGAGCGTGGAGCGATCCATTGCAAAGGCATCTACGTTTCCAGCGGAAAGTGCCTGCTTGATGCTTTGGTAGTCCGAGAACTCCTGGAAGGTCGGAGTGCAGTTCAAATTGTTGTCCGCGATCATCTCTTCGACAAGCGCCTGTGTGGTGGAACCGGTAGACACGCCGATGATCTTGCCATCAAGATCTTCCATCGAGGTCATGCCGTCGGAGATGCGCACCATGATACCCACCGAGTCGGTGCGATAAGGAGTGGAAAAGTCCCAGCTCTCCAGGCGCTCATCGGTGATGGTGTAGGTTGCAGCTACGATGTCAAGCTGACCGGAGTCAATGAGGGTGCCGCGGGTGGACGGCGTTACCGTGGTAAATGCACACAGATCCTGTTCTTTTGCTTCCTCATAGGAAACTTCAAAAACTGCCGCCGCTATTTGGTAGCACAGATCAATTTCCAAGCCCTCGTACTCGTTGGTCTCAGGATTGAGATACCCATAGCCAAGCACGTCGGATTTGACACCGCAGTTGAGGACGCCACGGTTTTGAATGGTTGCGATAAGCGAGTCGCCCGACGAAGCGGAGTCAGATCCCTGTGAGGTGGAATCTGAGTCGCCGCTACAGCCTGCAAGGCCAAGGGCGGCTACGGCAACGGTTGTGCCTGCTGCCATGATGAAGGTTCGACGCGTAATGGTCATTGTGTCCCCTTTCTTTCGAGTTGTCCCCGCCCTCTGCGGGGCTTTATATGCCAACGTTGCATCGGATGTTGCAACGCTGAAAGGCTTCTATGCCGCTATGCCGCTGTCGCTTTGCGCCGATTCGGCTTTGGCGCTGTGGCCGATCCGACCTTGGCACCGAGACCGACTGGCACCTAGTGCAGAATCTTGTTCAAAAAGTCCTGGCAGCGCGGGTTTTTCGGATTGGAGAAGAAGTGCTCAGGCGTGCCCTCCTCCAAAATCTGCCCGTCATCCATGAAAATGACGCGATCGGCCACTTGGCGCGCGAAGTTCATCTCATGCGTTACGCACAGCATGGTGATGTTGTCGTGCGCAAGCTCTATCATGACATCAAGCACTTCCTGGATCATCTCGGGATCAAGAGCAGATGTGGGCTCATCGAACATGATAATGGGCTGTCTGGTGCACATGGCACGCGCAATGGCAACGCGCTGCTGCTGACCACCCGAGAGGTTTTGCGGATATTCTCCCACCTTCTGTTCAAGACCAACGCGCCGCAGCGCCGTCATGGCTATCTCGCGAGCCTCCTCCTTGCTCTTCTTTTGCAGTTTGATGGGGGCAAGCGTCAGGTTTCCAAGCACCGTCATATTGGGGTAGAGATTGAACTGCTGAAACACCATGGAAGAATACTTGCGAGCCATCTCTAGATGGTTTTTCTTGGTCACGAGCGTGCCGTCTATGTAGACCTCACCCGAGGTAGGTTCCTCCAGCCAGTCAACGCAGCGGATGAGCGTGGATTTGCCCGAACCCGACGGCCCGATAATAACGAGTTTTTCACCTGCCTTGACAGTCAGGTCGATGTCTTTGAGGACGTGCAGATCCCCGAAGTATTTGTTCAACTTCCTGATGTCTATCATGTAAGACATAGGCAAATTCCTCCTTCATCGCCACAGGGCATCGGGCGCCGATGAGCGGATGCGCACAGGTCAGCACGAGCCGACTGCACTTCGATGTAAGTTGCTTGCACCTAATTGTACGGGAGTTCAATCAAGCTGCAAGGGTGCGCACCGGACGCGAAACGAGTACGAAACACAGCGCGAGTACGCAGGATGTTTCAAACGCAGTACCTCCGATCATACACCTACGGGCACATGGTGGTATGTAATTGGGTCAAGATTCGGGCATCAATGACCTTTGGTTGGTTGTAAATATAACTTGTCTTTCCATGGCTGCCTATGAACTTATTTCGCAGCCGCCTATCCCATTCGTAACCGTGCCGTAATGGTGCAACGTTCACTGCTGTAAGACCTTTTACTGGATTGACTTATATATCATGAATGCATCTACCACCTGCAGACATTCGTGATTGGTAGAGTGGGTGGTGTGGAGGAGATCCCTGTGGGCATCGGATATGTTACAATGTCTTACAAACGTAACGAGGGGGAGATATGTCGAGCACAACCATGACGATCAGGCTGGAGGATGAGGAAAAAAAGCTCATTTCGGACTACGCTGCCGCCTTCGGCATCTCGGTATCCGAATTTATGCGCAAGATGGCGCTAGAACGTATTGAGGATGAACTTGATCTGAAGGTTTGGCAGGACGCAAAAGCCGAATTTGATGCCGATCCGGCAACCTATTCTGCTTCCGAGATTGCAAAGAAATACCTCTAGCATGTGGCAGCTTAGATTCTCGAAGAGAGCGGACAAGCAACTCTCAAAGATGGATGCTGGCGTACGCCGCATTATTCTTGCATGGCTTTTGAAAAACGTTGACGGCTGCGATAATCCTAGGACTCACGGCAAAGGACTGACCGCAAACATGACGGGCGTGTGGCGCTATCGGGTTGGCGATTATCGGATTTTGTGTGACATCCGTGATGACGATCTTGTGGTTCTCGCCATAGAGGTTGGCCACAGGAGGGACGTCTATCGCTAAAACGATATTGCTCATGTTTGAGAATATTGCAAAATGCCTGATGAACTCATGCCAAAAGCCGTGCGCAACCCGTCTGACCGTGAGGAAATCTAGATATGATGACATCTTCCAAGCCGGTTCAGCCGCCAATTGGGAAGGGAATCACCAAAAGATTGCGATGGTGCAGCATGAAGTTTTTGAGGAATTTGGCGCATCTCATATCAGGGAGTTTGCTTGCGGCGCAGGGCTTTGAAATGGCTCTGAACTAAG
>CAZLKG010000157.1:0-3436 GCA_964560045.1 uncultured Slackia sp. | reverse complement strand
GGGCTGAGGGGCTGACTGAGGTGTCTGATTGCGAATTTTGCAAGGCGCTTGCAATGGAAGAAATGCATGGTATCATGGGCGTACCGTTTCAAGAGGGGGCGTGAGGCTCCCCGCCTGCTTCGGCGAAAGCTGATGGGTTTTGAAGATGACCGCTGTGCGCTTTTTCGATGCCCTGCCGCTTTGCCGCAGGGTTTTTTGTTGCAGTGACAGACCGCTTACGGGGAAGAAAAGAGGTGAGCGCAATAGCAGCTCAGGAGCCAAGACTCAACGAAGGTATTCGTACGCGTGAATGCCGTCTTATCGGCTACGACGGTACCCAGATGGGTATCTTTAACACGCGAGAGGCTCTTCGGATAGCCGAAGAGCAGGGGATGGATCTGGTGGAGATTGCCCCCAATGCCCAGCCGCCGGTCTGTCGCGTCATGGACTATGGGAAGTTTAAGTATGAGCAGGCTATTAAGGCAAAGCAAGCGCGCAAAAACCAGACCAAAATAGAAATCAAGGAAATGAAATTTCGCCCCAAAATTGATGTGGGCGATTACGCCACCAAGAAAAAACACGTACTACGCTTTTTGGAGAGCGGAGCCAAGGTCAAGATAACCATCATGTTTCGCGGTCGTGAGATGGCTCATCCCGAACAGGGCTTGTCTATTCTGGAGCGCCTTGCTGATGACCTCAAAGACATTGCCGTGATAGAAAACGCCCCCAAGATGGAGGGCCGCAACATGCACATGCTCATTGCGCCTCTGCCAGGCAGCGTCAAGAAAGCCACAGAGAAGAACTCCAAATAAGACACGCCCTATCGAGAGACAGAAAGGATATGACATGCCTAAGATGAAGACCCATAGCGGCACCAAGAAGCGTTTCCGCGTCACGGGTTCCGGCAAAATCATGCGTGCCAAAGCCTTCAAGAGCCACATCAAGACCAAGAAGAGCCCCAAGCGTATTCGCAATTACCGTAAAGAGACCGCTGTTTCCGCCGCCGACCGCAAGGTTGCAGCCCACGGCTTGGGTCTTCAATAAGACGACAAGGAGTGATAGCTCATGCCTCGTGTTAAGCGTGCAGTCAACGCCCATAAAAAACGCCGTACCATCCTGAAACGCGCCAAGGGTTACTACGGTGCAAAGTCTCGCACCTACCGTGCAGCGAAGGAGCAGGTTCAGCACTCGCTGCAATACCAGTATCGCGATCGCCGCAACAAGAAGCGCGAGATCCGCCGCCTGTGGATCACGCGCATCAACGCTGCCGCTCGCATCAATGGTCTGTCTTATTCGGTCTTCATGAACGGTCTCAAAAAGGCCGGGGTGGAGCTGGATCGCAAGATTCTCTCCGATATAGCCGTTAATGATCCCGACTCCTTCGCTCGGCTGGTTGAGGTCTCCAGGGCTGCTTTGAAGTAGCTTACTCCCGGTATCTTGCCGCACTTCCGAAAGATGACGTGCGCTATTCTGTCTCGCCATGAAAACGATCGATGACGCGCTCCGCCGCGATGCGCCTTTCTCTTTCGACAATGCCCCCATCGGCATCTTCGATTCCGGTTTCGGTGGCCTTACCGTGGCGCGTGAGATAACCAAAGAGCTTCCGCACGAGTCCATTGTGTACTTCGGCGATACGGCGCGCTGCCCCTACGGGCCGCGCGCTCACTTTGAGGTGGACACCTTCGTGCAACAGATTTGTGCGTGGCTTGTTGCGCGCGGCGTGAAGATTTTGGTCATCGCCTGCAACACCGCCACCGCTGCCGGACTGGAACATGCGCAGCATGTTTTCTCCATACCCATAATCGGTGCCGTGGAACCGGGTGCCCGCGCTGCTGCACGCGCCACACACAATCGTCATGTGGGCGTTATTGCTACAAAGGGAACAATAGAGAGTGGGTGCTATCCGCGCGCCATACGCCACATCGATGCGGGCATCACGGTGTTTTCGACCGCCACGCCCAAATTTGTCGAGATAGTGGAGCATGGCATTCGCATGTCGAAGGGTCCCATCGAAGATCTCACCAGCCTGGCTTCCAAGGTCTATATCCGCCCTGCTTTCCAAGAAATCGCTCAGGACTATTTGGAACCCCTCCGCCGTTGCGGGGTGGACACTCTCGTGCTGGGCTGTACGCATTATCCCATGCTCAAGGCTTTGATCGGTGGCGTGATGGGTCATAAGGTGCTGCTCGTATCCTCGGCCGAAGAGATGGCGAAAGACGTGCGTGATACCCTTGCCCTGCGCAGACAGCTCGCTTCGCCCGACAACGTTGCGTCACTCGAGTTTTTCACCTCATCCACTGCTGTCGATGAGTTCCGGGCCTTCGGATCACGCGTATTCAACCGCCCCATTGGCCGTCCCGTCCACGTTGACTTGAACATGCCGGATTGAAAAGGGCCATGAAAAGGATCAGATATGTTCGCAACCCGCATCAATAACCGAAAAGATCGCTCTTTGCGCCCCGTGACGCTCGAGCGTGCCGTGATGAAAAACGCTGCGGGCAGCTGTCTTGCTAAGTTTGGCGACACGCATGTGCTCTGCAGTGCCACCATTGAAGAGCGTGTGAGTTTTTGGCGCAAGGGCAGCGGCAAAGGTTGGCTCACGGCTGAATACGCAATGCTGCCAGCGTCTTCCGCCAAACGTGTGCCGCGCGAGACCAAGGGGCGTACGGGTCGCAGCCAGGAGATAGAGCGTCTTATTGGTCGCTCGCTTCGCAATGTGTGCGACCTGTCGCATATGGGCGGAGAAGTGACCATGCCCATCGATTGCGATGTGATCCAGGCTGACGGAGGTACGCGTACCGCATCCATCACAGGCGCTTGGGTGGCCGCCTATGACGCATTTGAGATGTGGCGTGCCTCGGGAAGGGTCAAGGTGAATCCTTTGTTTGGCCAGGTAGCAGCTGTAAGCGTGGGTCTTGTCGGAGGAAGGCTTCTACTCGATTTGGACTACCGCGAGGACTCCGCTGCCGAGATCGACATGAACGTGGTCATGAACGCCAAGGGCGAATTCGTTGAAATTCAGGGAACCGGAGAGCAGGTGCCGTTCTCGCGCGATCGCTTGAACGATATGCTCGACATGGCTCAGGAGGGCATTGAGGATCTGCTCGTTTTGCAGCGCCAAGCGCTTGGCCTGGGATAGCATGTGGGAGGGGTTTGGGAGTTGTTAGGCAAGAAAGTCCTCATCGCTACCAACAACGCGCATAAGGCAGAGGAGATAAAAGCTGCGCTCAATATTGAGGGATGGGTCTTTCTTACCCTGAAGGACTGCGAGGCGTACCCTGAACCTGTCGAAGACGCCGATACCTTTGAGGGCAACGCGCTCACTAAGGCTCGCGCTGCGCATGAGGCCACAGGCTTGGCAGCTCTGGCTGATGATTCCGGATTGGTGGTAGATGCGCTGGGCGGTGCTCCCGGCGTGCTGAGCGCCCGCTACAGCGGCGTGCATGGTGACGATGGT
>CAZLKG010000156.1:0-3490 GCA_964560045.1 uncultured Slackia sp. | reverse complement strand
CTCGGCGCACATCAGCCAAGAACATGTCGGGGGTTTGTCCGGGAATGCCGCACATCAGATCGATGGATACGTTGTCAAAACGCTCAAGGACACAATGAACGGCTTTTTCGGCCTGTGCCGAATCATGAGCGCGGCCTAAGATCCTGAGCAGAGCGTCATCAAAGCTCTGAACGCCAATGGACAGACGGTTCACGCCGAGCGCATGTACGTCGCGCACGAGTGCGGGGGTAAGCGATTCCGGATTCGCCTCCATGGAGCACTCTACTTCGGGGGTAAGATTCATGGATACCCCCAACGCATACAGAAGGGAGGAAAGTCGCCTCTGTCCCGCATGACTGGGGGTACCACCGCCTATGTAGACCGTTTCAATCCGAGAAAGCTCTCCTTCTTTCGATGTGCGCCGCAGCTTTCTTACGAGATCGTCAACGTATTCGTCAATCTCAGGACTTTCAGCGGAAACAGCACGGGTGGCAAAGTCACAATAGAGGCAGCGTTTTTTGCAAAACGGCAGGTGGAGGTAGAGGGCTTTATAGGGATCGTAGGGCACGCGCGACCTCCCGTCGCTCAAGAGAACCTTTGGGTTGAAACACGGTTGACGCGTCCCATTGTACAAAGAGGATTCCTCCATGACATTGTTCGACCAAAAACGCATTGCGAAAGACATTGCGAAAGGGTGAGCTTATGGCTTATGACTTGTGGCTTATGGCTGCGATCGTAAGGATTGAGATCGTATGCGAAAAACCCGTGCAACATCATCCCCACCTCTGCAAAGCGACATTGTTCTCATTTAGAATACCGGCGTTTGGCACGGGCGCTACTGCTTTCTTCGCATGGCGGCCGAGATATTTCGCACATATAGAGAAGGCAGTGCATGGCGATCAACCCGGAATACATCCGCAATTTCAGCATCATCGCACACATCGACCATGGCAAATCCACGCTCTCGGATCGCATCCTGGAGCTCACGGGAACCGTGTCCGGACGCGAGATGACCGACCAGCTGCTCGATTCCATGGATATCGAGCGCGAGCGTGGCATCACCATCAAGAGCCAGGCTGTGCGCGTCATGTATACCGCCAAAGACGGACACGAATACCAGTTCAATCTCATCGACACGCCCGGCCATGTGGACTTTACCTATGAGGTGAGCCGCAGTTTGGCCGCATGTGAGGGCGCGGTGCTCGTGGTGGATGCCACCCAGGGTGTTGAGGCCCAAACGGTTGCCAATGCCATGATGGCCATGAATGCGAATCTCGAAATCATTCCTCTCATCAACAAGATCGATCTTGCCTCAGCCGAACCTGAGCGCGCGAAGGCAGAGATCGAAGACAGCCTAGCTGTACCGGCCGACGATGCCATCCTTGCCAGCGCCAAGACGGGAGAGGGCGTGAGCGAGCTTTTGGAAGCCGTAGTTGACATGATCCCCCCTCCTCAGGGCGATCCTGCTTCCCCGCTTCGCGCACTCATCTTCGATTCGTATTTCGACGCCTATCGCGGTGTGGTGGCCCTTATTCGGGTGGTGGACGGATCCATCAAAAAGGGAGATGAGGTGCGCCTCGTGAACGCCGGTACCGAGATGCTGGTGGAGGAAGTGGGCGCGCGCCGTCCCGCCGAGATCCCCCTGCCGAATCTTTCAGTGGGAGAGGTGGGCTACGTAGTCACGGGCCTCAAAGACGTTTCCCAGGTGCGCGTGGGCGACACCCTCACCAACGCCAAAGGCGGCATCTCCGATCCACTTCCGGGGTATCGTGAGGCCAAACCCATGGTGTACACGGGACTGTTCCCTATAGATTCCGACCACTACGAGGACCTAAAAGAGGCTCTTGACAAGCTCTCCCTCAACGATCCTGCGCTCATCTGGGAGCCCGAGACCAGCCACGCGCTGGGATTTGGGTTCCGTGTGGGCTTTTTGGGGCTACTTCACATGGAGGTTATCAAGGAGCGCCTAGAGCGCGAGTTCGGCTTGGATCTCATCGCCACAGCACCTAGCGTGGAATACCACGTATATCTGTCTAAGGGTGAGATGATAAGCCTGCACTCGCCCCAGGATCTGCCCGATCCGTCCAAGATAGATCACATTGAAGAGCCCTACCTCAAGGCCACTGTTATGATTCCACCCGATTACGTGGGTGCGGTCATGGATCTCACGGTGGCTCATCGCGGCACATTCAAAACCATGAACTACCTTTCATCCACCACGGTGGAATTGATATGGGAAATCCCTTCCTCTGAGCTGATTATGGACTATTTCGATCAGCTTAAAAGCCGCACAAAAGGCTACGCGAGCCTTGATTACGAGTTCGAGGGCTACAAGCCGGGCCCCCTGCAAAAGTTGGACATCCTGCTCTCCGGAAAGCCGATAGATGCCCTTTCGTTCATCGTCCACAAAGACAAGGCGTATGACCGGGGGCGTGTACTGTGCGAAAAGCTCAAAGCGATCATACCCCAGCAGATGTTTGAGGTGCCCATCCAGGCGGCTGTAGGCGGACGTGTTCTGGCGCGTCAGACCGTGCGCGCCAAGCGCAAGGACGTCTTAGCCAAGTGTTACGGCGGTGACATTAGCCGCAAGCGCAAACTCTTGGAAAAGCAGAAGGCCGGCAAAAAGCGCATGAAGGCCATCGGCAACGTAGATGTCCCGCAGGAGGCGTTCATGGCAATTTTGAAGGTTGATGAATAGCATGAGCAAAAACGAAGAATACAACTGGCTGGACGACCCTTTTGATGAGAAGAAGGCCGCTGCTGATCGCGAGCGGGCGCGTATGGGCGGCGGTTCTAAAGCGGTGGTGGCCATAGGCTGTCTGGTAGCCATCGTGCTCGTTATCGCCCTCATCGCCCTTGCCGCCTGGACGCTTTTTGGTATCTAGGCGCACCACTTCAGACGTGCCGAGAGGCAAGGATGAGGTCGCCTTTTTCTGCGGCAACGACCGACCGTTCATATACGGAGAAGAGCTTATGGCAAAGTGCGATAGCCTCATAGGGTACTATCGTGGCAGGTACACCACAGTGTTGCTTTGCTGGAAAGTCCAGCGCAGTCGAGGAAATCGTTTGGCAGAGCTACCGAGCGCCTGGAAAATTCGGGGGTGAATCCCCACGGGGCGAATCCCCAAGAATTCAAGGCAAGACGAGAAAGAGGTCACGCTCATGAAGATGGAAAACAAGACGGTTATCATCACCGGCGCGGCTGGCAGCATCGGAAAAGCACTCGCCAAGCGCTTCGCTGGCGAAGGGGCAAACCTTGTCCTCACCGATATCAATCTGGATAGCGTGCAGGCTGCGATCAAAGATCTCGGGTTGAATGAGGCAAAAACACTTGGTATTGCCAGCGATATCTGCAGTGAAGATTCCATCCTCGCGCTCCTCGATGCTGCGGAGGAGCGCTTCTCCAAGATTGATGTGCTTGTTTGCAATGCTGGCATCGCTGGAGACATCAACGACGCCGCCACCTATTCCGTCGAAAAATTCGATCAGGTTATCGCTGTTAACCTGCGCG
>CAZLKG010000155.1:0-3494 GCA_964560045.1 uncultured Slackia sp. | reverse complement strand
GCTTGCAGCCGCAGAACATCTTGGTTTCAAGCGTGGTCAACTCGGCATGAATCTCCAGGCCGATAACGGCTTCCCAGTCTTTAAGAACCTCTTCGAGCTTCTTCATGTCAGTCGCTTCCTCTTCGTCCGCGCGATGTTTGACAAAATCCGACTCTTCAAACAATCCCCTGTGCGCAAAACCGCGCTATTCGGATGTAGGATTCGCTCGCTCACTGCTCGCTTGATAAGTGACAAGCAAATCCCACGCCGTTCAGCTTGGCTCAGTTTCTCAGCTTAGTTCAGCTCAGTTTCCGGTCTTCTCGCTCATAAAGCTCGGAGCAACCGAAGCCTTGCCATATACGGCTTCAAGTGCCGCAGCTGCACGGAACATGTTTTCGTCCTTAAACGCCGGAGAGATTACCTGCACGCCTACGGGCAATCCCGTTTCTGCCCCCAGGCCGCACGGTACGTTCATGCCACCGTTTCCGGCAATGTTGATGGAGATGGTAAACATGTCCGAGAGATACATTGCACTCGGATCGCTGATCTCGCCGAACTTGAATGCGGTACGCGGACTTGTCGGTGCCACAATGATGTCACAGCGTTCAAATGCACGCACATAATCTTGCGTGATGAGGCTTCGCACCTGTTGTGCGGGATAGTAGTACTGCTCATAGACACCGGAAGAAAGCAGATAGCTTCCTAACATGATGCGGCGTTTTGCCTCGGTACCAAAGCCCTTAGCGCGGCTTGCCTCATATTGGCTCCCCAGATCCTTATGTCCAGAATCGGCATATCCATAGCGCACCGAGTCAAAGCGGGCCAAGTTCGAGAACGCCTCACATGGGCCTAGAACGTAATACGCGCTGATGGAGGCATGTGCATGGGGAAGCGCAACATCCACAAGCTGCGCGCCTGCATCCTGGAGCGCCTTGGTTGCCTCCCTTACCCTAACGCGTACCTCAGATGAAAGCCCTTCGGCTTCCAAGAAATCCCGAACAATGCCCACACGCAAACCCTGGACACCTTGTGCTCCTTGGGTAGCAGCGCCCACAAAGTCGATGTCCACCTGCTGCGAGGTGCAATCAAGCGGATCATGCTTGCAGATGGCCTGCATAACAAAGGCCGCATCCTCCACGCTGCGCGCAAAGGGACCCACCTGATCAAGCGAGCTGCCGAAGGCCACAACACCGTAGCGCGACACCAGACCATAGGTCGGCTTTACACCCACGATGCCGCAGAAGCTGGCAGGCTGACGGATGGAGCCGCCGGTGTCGCTGCCCAAGGTGACACAGGCCATGCCGGAAGCCACCGCTGCAGCGCTTCCCCCCGAACTGCCTCCCGGTACGCGGGAGAGATCCCACGGGTTGTGCGTGGTGCCGAACGCTGAGGTCTCAGTCGATGAGCCAAACGCAAACTCATCCATGTTGAGCTTGCCAAGCGGGATAACACCTGCCGCAAGCATGTTGTCCACGCACGTGGCGGTGTAGGGTGACACGTAGTCCTCAAGCATGCGAGAGGCACACGTGGTGTGCGTGCCCTTGAGGTTGAGGTTGTCTTTGAAGGCAGCGGGCACACCCGCAAGCGGCCCTAGCTGATCAAAGGTACCGTTTGCCCCCGCCGCATCCACTGCGTCGGCAGCTTCAAGAGCTGCCCCATCGGTCACTTCAAGAAAGGCGTGCACCTGCGCATCATGCGCCGCAATGCGGCTAAGGGATGCTTGGGCCACTTCGCGCGCCGAGAACTTTTTGGCGGCAAGCCCTTCATGAAGCTCGCGCACGCTCATTTCTGCAAACGATGTACCCGTCACTGCTTATCACCCCCTCCCAGGATGGCTGGGATAAGAAAGCCACCGTCTTGTGTGTGGGGGGCGTTTGAAAGTGCCTCTTCTTGCGTAAACGACAACTGCTCGACGTCTTCCCGCATCACATTGGAGAGGCTCCCGATAGGATGGAAGGTGGGCTTGACACCTTTGAGGTCGAACTCCTTAATAGGCTGCAGTGTGTCGATGATGCTGTTCAAATCTGCGGTCATCTGGACAAGCTCATCTTCATCCAGCCCAATACGCGCATACACGGCTATATCGCGCACGTCTTTCTCGGTTAGATATTGAGCCATGAACGATCCTCCTGACGATAGTCGGTTCATCATAGCAAAGCAGAAGCCAGGGAACTGCTTCCGACAGGTAAAGCATGTAAACTCTCACCTAGGTTAGCAACGCATCCCAGATCGAAACCCACTCACTGCTTGTCATGACGCTATAAGCCGTTTCTTGCCAAGAGAGTAAAGGGCAGCACACCGACGAACAGATAGACAGGGAAAAGCTCCCCGGTCGTTGGATCGAGCAGTCCCTTGCCAAGGGTGGGACCTGACCAGTCGACCTCACAAGACTGACCCGCCTTGTGCTCGATGCGCTTGGTCAGATTATTTGCGACGATGTGGGCGTTATATCCCCCGCAAAACCTTGTGTAGCCCATAGCGACCCTGCCCGCTTGTCGGCAGGCGTCTTTGTACTCTGCGTGCAAGAGTTTGAGGTTTACCCCGACACGTGCCATCTCTTTGTGGATATAGTCTCAGTCAGGCTCCTCGAAGGCACTGTCGTGGACGTGGCGGTAAGGATAGAACAGCCGGTAGGCCTCATCATCGGAGAGATCTTTGACGTCATCCCATCCGATGCCGCGCTCGGAGGCGATGTCGAAGACCTCACAGACCGATTGCATAGACATTCTGGCACAAATTCCAAATATCCAAAAAAAGCTCTTGACAGTGACGTTGCGTCACTCGCTAACGTTGCCCACCGTCAGCGTTGTGCGGTCCGCGTGATAGGGAAGTGAAGCGTGCATCAACTCAACGGGAGAACTCACAAATAGCCAAGCAAGAGTACTTGACAGTAGGGGAGTTCGCGCGTCGTGTGTGTGGAATCCACCGTGCGCGACAAGCTGGTGGCGCGCTGGCACGATCTCATTGCTGACGCCGTGCGCCTTATGACTTCGGGTGAACCACTTGATAGTCCGAGCAAGCAGAGCCTCGCTCGTCGTTATCGCGAGCTTGAACGAATGCGGGGCACCTCTGCGACCGAGCAGTTCATCCTCACGAAGAATATCTCGCCGCACGGTGTAAGAGGAGAAAAGACGCGGGCGGCGGATCGTTTGACTCGTTGCGCAGCCAGGCCTGCGAGCATTTGGACGCGGTGTCTGAGGCCTTGGGTGATGTTGAGGGTGTCGAGGAAGGAGCATGCGAAGCATGATTGTGTCATGGATGACCACCAACCAATGTAACCTTAAGTGCATGCACTGCTATCAGGATGCCGAGCAGCGCCAGGAGTGCGAGCTTTCGACGTCCGAGGCCATAAAGATGACTGACGAGATTGCCAAGGCTGGCTTCAAAATCATGATTTTCTCTGGTGGCGAACCCCTGATGCGCCCCGACATTTTCGATTTAGTGGCGCATGCTTCTTCGCGTGGCTTGCGTCCGGTGTTTGGCACCAACGGCACACTTATCACCGAAGAGGTTGC
>CAZLKG010000154.1:0-3520 GCA_964560045.1 uncultured Slackia sp. | reverse complement strand
TGTATCAGGCCATGCGCGTGACGGGTGCGGCAAATCCGCTTGCTTCTGTGGATGAGACCATTCCTGGAAAACTACCGCAGCGCAAGATAGTGACCGAGGCCGCCGCAGGTTACTCGAGTTACGGCAATCAGATAGGTCTTGCCACCGGTCAGGTGTGCGAGCTCTACCATCCGGGTTATGCCGCCAAGCGTATGGAGGTGGGTGCGGTGCTCGGTGCTGCCCCCGCAGCTAACGTGCGCCGAGAGAAGCCCGCTTCGGGTGATGTGGTGATTTTGCTGGGCGGGCGCACCGGGCGCGACGGCATCGGGGGTGCCACCGGATCCTCCAAGGCGCACAACATTGCCAGCGTAGAGGAATGCGGAGCCGAGGTGCAGAAGGGCAATGCGCCTGTGGAGCGCAAGTTGCAGAGGCTCTTTCGCCGCAGCGAAGCCTGCCGCCTCATCAAGCGCTGCAATGACTTTGGTGCGGGAGGGGTGAGCGTGGCCATCGGTGAGCTATGCGACGGCCTTGATGTGAACCTAGACATGCTGCCCAAGAAGTATGAGGGCCTTGATGGCACCGAGCTTGCCCTCGCCGAGAGCCAAGAGCGCATGGCCGTGGTGCTTGCTGCCTCTGACGTGGATGAATTTGTAGGCTATGCCCGTGAGGAAAACTTGGAGGCCAGCGTGGTGGCCCGGGTTACCGAAGAGGCGCGCATGCGCATGAGGTGGCAAGGGGAGACAATCGTTGATGTGTCGCGTGAGCTTTTGGCCAGCAACGGTGCGCCCAAGCATCAGGTTGCGCATGTGACGGAGGCTTGTCGGGTTGCATTACCTTGGCAGGGCGAAAACGGCGAAACCCTCGCAGAGCGCATGTGCGCGCTCATCTCCGATCTCAACGTGTGCTCGCAAAAGGGTTTAGGCGAGCGCTTTGATTCCACCATAGGCGCGGCCACGGTGCTTATGCCCTTTGGTGGCGTGCACCAGCTCACGCCCCCCCAGGCCATGGTCGCCAAACTCCCCACCTTTGGTAAGACGCATACAACAAGTGGCATGGCATGGGGATTCAATCCATACATCATGGAAAAAGACCAGTTCAGAGGGGCATATCTCGCTGTTGTTGAGAGCCTTGCGAAACTTGTGGCAACGGGATTTTCGCACAAAAAGGCCTATCTGAGCTTTCAGGAGTATTTCGAGAGGCTGCGCGATGAGCCGAAGCGCTGGGGTAGGCCGACGGCGGCAATGCTGGGTGCCCTCATGGCGCAGGTGGATATAGGCGTAGGTGCCATTGGCGGTAAGGACTCGATGAGCGGAAGTTTCGAGGATTTGGACGTGCCTCCCACCCTCATCAGCTTTGCTGTTGCTACAGGACACGTGGACTCTGTTATTTCACCTGAGTTCAAGGGAGCGGGTCACAGGATAGTCTTTCTGCGTCCTCATCTGAGCGAAGACGATCTGCGTCCAAAACCCGAAGCACTGCTTTGCGCCTTCGATGTGATGGAAGCCATGATTGCGCGGAGAGATGTGCTGGCAGCCTCCACATTCGGCTACGGCGGCCCAGCGGAAGCCCTGTTTAAGATGTGTGTGGGCAACCGCATCGGATGCTCTTTGAGTGCAGGTATCACCGATGTGGCGGCTCTGTTTGCCTTTAGTTACGGCGGCTTTGCCGTGGAGCTTTCCGAGGGTGCTGCGCTGCCGCAGGCAAATGATTATCTTGACGTGAGCGTTGTGGGTACAACCACCGAGGAATATGCCTTTGTCGCCTGCTCCCAAAAGCTCGATCTCGCTGATCTCCAGGAGGCGTGGGAGCGTCCCTTAGAAGCCGTGTTCGCGTATAGAGATCCTTCTGATGGTGCTTCCTCACGCCCTAATGTTGAGACTTTTTCGTGGTCGGAGCGGCCACCGCTTACACGTTCGGTTGATACCGTCGCTGTGCCCAAGGTGGTCATTCCGGTGTTTCCCGGCACCAATTGCGAATACGACACCGCCGTCGCCTTCGAGCGCGCAGGAGCTAAGGTACAGACCCTGATCATCAACAACCTTACGCCCGCAAACGTGGGCGAGAGTGTCAAGGCGCTTGCGCGAGCCATCCGCGAGAGCCATATAATCATGCTTCCGGGTGGGTTTTCCGGAGGTGATGAGCCTGACGGCTCCGCCAAGTTCATCGCGGCATTCTTCCGATCCCCTGAGGTGACCGAGGCCGTGCGTGATCTGTTGCAAAACCGCGACGGGCTGATGCTTGGCATCTGCAACGGCTTTCAGGCACTCGTGAAGCTGGGTCTGGTTCCCTTTGGTGATATACGCCCGATGGATGCCGAATGTCCCACGCTGACGTTTAACGCTATAGGTCGCCACCAAAGCGGCCTTGTGCGCACGAGAGTTGCATCTAGCCTTTCTCCGTGGTTTTCACGCTGTAAGGTGGGCGAAGTACATACCGTGGCCATCAGTCATGGCGAGGGGCGCTTTGTGGCAAACGATGTTGTACTGGCGCAGATGCGAGACAAGGGCCAGATAGCCACCCAGTATGTAGACGAAACTGGGGTGGCGGGTGCGTGCCTAGGTGTGAATCCCAACGGCAGCGTGTGGGCCATTGAGGGTGCAACCAGCCCTGATGGCCGGGTGTTGGGAAAGATGGGTCACAGTGAGCGCACGGGTTATGGTCTGTATCAAAACGTTCCGGGGAATATCTACCAGCCGCTTTTTGAGGGGGGAGTGGACTATTTCAAATAAGTTTCACTTCCTTAGAGCCTCCCATAAAAGAGACGAAATATCTTTCATTTCCCTAGAACTTCTTATAAGGGAAGTGAATTGGGTTTTGCTTCCTCAAGTCCTCCTATAAGGGAAGCGAGATATCTTTTGCTTCTTAAGCCCTAACTAAGTTGCTGCGGAATCAAATACAATGTTGTAATTAAAAAATATCTCCAGGGGGAGGGGTATTTTGATGGCATATGAATCTTTGCAAGTAAGGCGGACAAAAAAAGCAATACGCGATGCACTTTCTTCTTTATTGGAATGCCACAATTTTGATGCGATCACTGTAGAAATGGTTGCTTCGCAGGCAAATGTCAATCGCTCAACGATTTACCGTCATTATTGCTCTTTGCTTGACGTTCTGGGTGACTGCATATATCAGATAGCCGGTAAGGCCGATGAAAGAATTCCTGCGGGTGCGTATCCGGAGCTTATGTCCCAGGTTCGAGATACGACGCATGAGGCTTTGGTAGGAATCAAGGAGAATGCCAAACTATATTCTCTCCTAGGTTGGTATGCCAGCGGGTTTCCAAGTGCCGCTGATCATGTCAGATTCGTGCGGATGCATTCCGAAATGTACTATAGGGGCCTTGTGGAAAATCTTATAAAGTCCAGATCTGACATTCTCGAAAAACCGGAGGTCTTAGCCAAATTGCTCGAATCTACGAGTGGATCAATAATCTCTCAATGGGTGGCTAGTGGATTTGCTGAATCGACGGATACAGTTGCGGATAAGGTGGTTGCGTACCAGCGAGCCATTATTGAGCGCGCCCTAATTCCAAGTGAGACAA
>CAZLKG010000153.1:0-3538 GCA_964560045.1 uncultured Slackia sp. | reverse complement strand
GCAGGTCTGTTTACGTCGTGCGCGTTGCGCGAGCGGATGAGCGGCGTGGATTTCTACCTGTTCTTAAAAGATACGATTGAGCATTTTGATGAGCGGTTTGACGCTTTGGTGGCGAGACTCGAAGACGTGCGCGCGCGCATTTTTGCGAGCGGCAAGCTCACGGCGAGCTTTACCGGCTCCGCAAAGGATTGCAAGCGTTTCTGGCAGGAGGCTGGTGCTTTGGGTCTTTCCGTCAAAGGTTCTGCATGCGTGCTGGGTACTCCCGACGCAGAAGAGAAAAGTGCAGCACAGGGGCATCTTTTTGCTGATATGCCTGTCCTCCAGAGCAAAAACGAGGCCTTCATCGTGCCGAGCGATGTGTGCTACGTGGCCAAGGGTGCCAATGTATCGAGTTTGGGGGCCTTTGACGGGGCGTGGTCTGTCGCGTCTAACGTGCTTTCCTTTGGCTATCTATGGAATGAGGTGCGCGTGAAGGGAGGCGCGTATGGAGTGGGATTTCGCAGGGCGGAAATGGGTCTTGCTCGGTATCACTCCTACCGCGACCCCAGCATCGATGCCACACTAGCCCGCTTTGATGCGGCAGGGGAGTGGCTAGCGGCTTTTGATCCCTCTGCTGAAGAGATGGAGGGCTACATTGTGGGCGCGACTGCTGCACACGATGCCCCCGTCAAGCCTCGCCAGATTGCTCTGCGTCAAGACGCTGCACGTTTTGCGGGAAAGCCCTCTGATTGGCGAGAGCGGACACGTGATCAGATTCTGGGCACAACGCCCGAGGCGCTGCGCTCGTTTGCGGGCGCGCTTAAAGAGACGGCGAATCATGGTTGTGTGTGCGTGTTTGGCAATAAGGAGCTGATAGTGTCGGCAAACTCGGTCGGCCTGGAGGTTACCGAGCTGTTCTAGCCCTCACTAGGGTCCATCCGCAGCAGATCCGCAGCAGGTTAGCAATTCGCTGTTCGTTGTCTGCTGCGGACTTCAAGGGTTTCAGGGTTCAAGGGTTTCAGGGACTTCACATATCGTCCTTCTATGCTGCTTTCTCGGCACCGGCATGCGTGGTGTACAATGACGCGTCGCATACGTTGCCGCATCATGCGCGTATCTTGAAGATACGGGCGCTCGGGCACACAAGGTGCGTTCGAGCTTTGCGAGCAAGACGTCGTCACGCTTGGTACCAGATTGTCGATTCGCGTGTCTTTCCCGCCTGTGTTGCAACGATGCGCACCGGAAGACGAAGCCGGAAGATATGAGGATACATATGTCTTATAACGCACCCAAAGGCACTTCGGACATGATGCCCGCCGCCGCACGTCTATGGCGTCATGCCACCGATACTGCCACCAAGCTGTTTGCTCGCTACGGCTACGAGCCTATAGATACGCCTCTGTTTGAGCTGACCGAGGTATTTACCCGCAGCATCGGCGAGGCCACCGATGTGGTGGGAAAAGAGATGTTTGCGGTGCGCAGCGGCCAGAACTACAAACGCGCGCTTGTTGCAGGCGACGATGCCGTCCTGGAAGCCAAGCAGAAACTTTCGCTTCGTCCTGAGGGAACGGCTGGTGTCGTGCGTGCGGCGGTGCAGCACAATTTAGTCGGCCAAGGTAGCGCTTCGGTAAAGCTCTTCTATGCAGGTCCGATGTTTCGCGCCGAACGACCGCAGAAGGGCCGCTTGCGCCAGTTCCATCAGATAGGGGCTGAGTGCTTGGGCTCGACCAAACCTACGGCTGATGCCGAGATGATCATTATGCTCATGCGCTTTTTTGAGCGCATGGGTCTTCCTATAGACTCGATGCGCCTGCTTATCAACTCAATGGGCGATGCTCATTGTCGCCCTGCGTATCGCGAAGAGATTCGCCAATACATTCTCGATCATGGGGAGGGGATGTGCGAAGAATGCCGCCATCGTGCCCAGACCAATCCCTTACGCGCCTTCGACTGCAAGAATGAGGCATGCGTGCGCGTGATGGCAGAAGCTCCCAAGATAACCGATCGCCTGTGCGACGATTGTCGTGAGCACTATGAAGCGGTGAGGGCACTGCTTGATGCTCTGGGCATCAACTACGTTGAGGATCCCACTCTCGTTCGGGGTCTCGACTACTATACGCGTACTGTTTTCGAGGTGCAGGTTACGGAAGGTATGGGTTCTCAAAGCGCCATCGGAGGGGGGGGTCGCTACGATGAGCTGGTAGAGAACATGGGAGGGCACTCCACGCCCGGCTTGGGATTCGCACTGGGTTTTGAGCGCATGGTGCTCGCCCTTGAAGCCGCTGGTGTGCTGGCTGATTCTCCCCGTCGTGTGGATGCCTATATCGCCTGTGTGGACGACTCTGTGCGTTCCGTCGCCTTTGAACTGCTTATGGCTTCGCGTGATGCAGGACTCACGATGGAGATGGATCATCAGGGAAAAAGCCTTAAAAGTCAGTTCAAGATGGCCGATAGGCTGGGTGCAAGCGTGGTGATAATCTTGGGACCTGAGGAGATCGCCTGTGGCAAGGCTCGTCTGCGCAACATGCATTCACGCAACGAACGCCTGGTGGATCTAGCCTCTGCCCGAAGCCTTCTTGCGCAGTTCGGCGGATCTCCCATCGGCGCAGCATCCACCCCCATATCCATCAATGATTTTTTCGCCTTGAAGGATTCATAAGTATCGGAGGCATTGACAGGGGCGCGGCGGTCTTGACGGTGCTTACGCTCAACATCGGAGCGGGTGCGATGCCCTAGGACGCCTGCACCCGGTATCAGTGTGAGTGTGGCCTTGGCGGCTACTTTTGGTGCCCGGCGTTGCTTGAAGACAAGGAGCATAAGGTAAATGACGGATTTTGCGAACGAATACTGCATGCACAACCACACATGCGGCAAACTGCGCGCCTCAGATGAGGGCGTTGAGGTAACGCTTGCCGGATGGGCCTGGCACAATCGCGATCACGGCGGACTCATTTTCATAGACCTGCGTGACCGTGAGGGCTATATCCAGGTAGTCATCGATCCTGATTGCGTGACGGATGATGAGTTTCGCATTGCCGAGCATGTGGGTCGCGAGTACGTGCTCAGGATCGAGGGGATCGTGCGTTTGCGCGCCAAGGATGCGGTAAACCCCAACACGCCCACCGGTGAAATTGAGGTGTTGGCTTCAAGCATTGAGGTACTCAACACTTCTCTCACACCCCCATTCGCCATTGAGGACGGTATCGAGACCGACGAAGCCACCCGTATGAGGTGGCGCTATATGGATCTGCGCCGCCCCGAAATGCTTCAGGCTATCAAATTGCGCCACAGTGTAACCCAGGCCATGCGCGCAGCACTTAACAAACGCGGATTCTTGGAGGTAGAAACGCCTATTCTGGCCAACTCTACCCCCGAAGGCGCGCGCGACTACATCGTGCCCAGCCGTCCCAATCCCGGCAAGTTCTACGCTCTGCCGCAAAGCCCGCAGCAGTTCAAGCAGATGCTCATGTGTGCCGGCATTGAGCGCTACTACCAAATAGCCCGCTGCTTCCGCGATGAAGATCTGCGAGCCGACCGCCAGCCTGAGTTCACGCAAATA
>CAZLKG010000152.1:0-3584 GCA_964560045.1 uncultured Slackia sp. | reverse complement strand
GGACGTGGTGGTAGCAATCATCGACCAAGAGCCACCGCTTCTTTTACGATACACGGCATAACCGGCGGCATCGCTCATTGCGCTCCAAGAGACAACCTTGGTAGAGGCTTTTGCCGTTACCGTGGAAAGTACAGGATAGTTGGGAACCTCAACGACTTCTTCCTCATTTGATTCGGAATCATCTGCTTCTTCGTCATCTTGGTTTGTGGAATCCTGCTCTGATACAGAGGCATCATCAGGACTCTCGGTTGCACCTTCATCAGACAAACCCTCACCGCTGATATCGCCTGACGAACCCCCCCCCGAATCCGAATCCGTGGTTTCAAGACCCGATGAAGAGGTGGTAGAGGCGGTATCTTGTTGGTCTGTAGTATCAGATGTTGAGGTGTCAACGGCGACCGCCTGGGCAAGCGGGATGGCGGCCTCTGTACTCACCACAAGCAAGCAAGTCAAGATGATAGAGATGGTAACGGTAAAGATTTTACGCCTGTACTTGCCCATGCTCGTAATACCCCCGTGTGCAAAAGAACCTCATGAGCGACTACTGCAAACAAAGAAAGGACGCTCCTCCTTGTTTGCAGCGCCCCTTAGCTACGCTCAACCCGCCCAAAAAGGATTCGGACTATAAACAACCCCTCCATTGTATCACCACAAATCGCAACGCAACCCCGAGCATCAAATCGGGCGCTCGATGCTTTAGCTTGGTTTAAGTTTAAGGCTAACCCTAAGCCCCTGGCCCAGCCGCTCAATGCTCAATTGAGCGAAGTCTCTTTTCGTCAGCCGGCTTCAGGTTTGCTGAGTACGACCGCATCTTTTCGCGTGGCGGCCTTGGCGTAGGTGGGTTGCATCGTCAGGCAATGCTTAGGGCATTCACGCACACATGAACCGCACTGTATGCAGCGAAAGCGATCGATGCGCCATACACCATCCTTCTTTGCCACACTAATAGCCTCCGTGGGACAGCGCTTCGCGCATATCCCGCACAGGATGCACGTGGATATGTCGTTTTGCACATGCCCTTTAAGACCCTCAGGCATGGGGCGCATCTGGAACGGATACAAAACCGTCTCCGGCTTACCAAACAGTGACCGCAGGGTCATCTTTCCCAGTTTGAAACTACCCATGGCGGCCTACCTTTCGCAACAGCTGATGCAGGGATCTATCGTAAGGATGATATTGGGTACGTCGGCCAGCTCGCAGCCCTCGAGCGCCTTGATCATGCCAGCGAGGTTTTGGCAGGTGGGCGTACGCATGCGCATGCGATCAAGGTTCTTGGTGCCATTCCCGCGCGCAAAGTAATAGCACTCCCCTCGCGGCTGTTCGAGCACATTGGACGCCTCGGATCCAGGCTGTGGAGTGAGCTTGCTCCTTTTGCCTATACCATCGTGGGGAATCTTGTGTACGAGCTCTTTAATGATATCTATGGACTGATTCACCTCGGCGGCGCGCACCTTCACGCGAGCAAAACAATCTCCCTCATCGGAGAGGATGGGCTGGAAATCTTCCAGATCACCGTAGGCTCCGCGACCAAGCATTCGGCAGTCGTAAGCCACGTTGGAGGCGCGAGCGAACGGGCCTACCGTGCACAGCGCCTCGGCGTCTTTCTGCGAAAGATAGCCCACCCCCACCAGACGGCTTTTGACCGAGGTATCGTTCACGAAAGCGTTGCAGACCTCGGCGTACTCATCGCGGATGCCTTCGAGTTTTTCGACGATGGCATACAGCTCGCTATCCTCGATATCGCGGTTCACACCGCCAATATTTACGGCGGAAAAAATCACACGGCCACCCGTAGTGGCTTCAAAAACATCCAGAACGCGCTCTCGCAGGCGCCAGCAATGCATGAACAGGGCTTCAAAACCGAAGGCATCGGCACCCAAGCCCATCCACAGAAGATGCGAGTGGATACGCGAAAGCTCATGCCAGATAACGCGCAGATACTGGGCGCGTTTGGGAACCTCCACGCCCATGAGGGCTTCTATCGTCTCCGCATAACCGAGCGAATGGCCAAAGCTGCAGATACCGCAGATGCGCTCCGCCACATAGATAAACTGATGGATGTCGCGCTTTTCCACCAGCTTTTCAAGACCGCGGTGAACGAAACCAATTTGAGGGATGATCTCGATCACACGCTCATCTTCGACCACGAGATCAAGATGGAGAGGCTCCGGCAACACGGGATGCTGGGGGCCAAAGGGAATGACGGTGGCCTTTCCCATGCTACTCACCACCTTTCTGGGTCGCATCTTCTGTGGCCTTCTCCTTAGATGCCGCGCTGTTCTTAGCAGCCGCAATGCGGGCCGCCTTCTCACGCGCAGCCTTCTGTTCAGGGGAAATGACCGCCATGGGTGTATCCATGGAAACCTGGTAGAAGCGACCAGCAAAATCAACAGCGTTACCCTCAACCTTTACGCCAAACAGGTCGTGCGCCTCGTTCTCAAACGGAAAGGCAGAAAGGTAATACCCGGTCACCGAGGGAACGGTTTGGGTCTCACGATCAAAGCCGCAAATCTTATAATTCTTGAGAAGCCACACGCCTTCATCGTTTTTTCCCATGAAGCTATACACCAGATCGACCCCATCGTCGGTCATCGCGCAGAGCATTTGGACAAAGCGGCACCCGGCGTCATGCTCTGCACGGGTCACATTGAGAAGATCGCCTAGCGCGATGGTTTCAAACCTGCTTTCAAATGCCACTTTAAGCCCCCTTCCCCTGAGATGCCGCCAGCGCGGCCGATTTTTGCTCTAGGATTCCGAGACCTTCAACAACGGCATCGATGATAGCCTCGGGGCGTACCGCGCAACCGGGGGCGTACACATCAACCGGAATAGCCTTGTCCACGCCGCCCACTACGTTGTAGCAGTCGTGGAATATGCCTCCCGAACAAGCGCACACGCCGCAGGCCACCACCACCTTAGGATCTACCATCTGGTCGTATATCTCCTTGATCACGGAGATGTTTTGGTCGTTTACCGAACCCGTGACCAAAAACACATCGGCATGCTTGGGGTTGCCGGTGTTGATGATGCCAAAACGCTCTACATCATAGAGCGGGGTCAGAGCCGCTAAAACCTCAATATCGCAGCCGTTGCAGCTCGATCCGTCATAGTGGATGACCCAAGGGGATTTAGAAACACTGCTCATAGAATAAGCTCCTCTTATCCAAGGCCACAGGGCTACAAAATGAGACTGCAGACCAAGCCGCCGATATTTATGATACCGGCCACCAGCGCGACGATCCATGCAAGTTTCAGACACTGCTGCCACTTCACACGGGCGAAGTTATTGTCGATCCAGATTTCAAGGAAGTAGACCGCCAAAGCGACGATGACCGCAAGCGCGATGGAGACGGGGTTGTTCCAGACGAAAAACATCGCAACCCAACCGAGGAAGAGAACCGTCTCGCACCAGTGCAAGATTTCCACCATGGCAAGCGTTTTGCCGCTCATCTCAGTAGTGACGCCCTTGACAAGCTCTTGATGCGCATGATGGCTGTAGGACAGATCGAAGGGCGATTTGCGCAGCTTGATGGTGAGCACAAACAAAAGCGCCAAAAACATGGGCAAACATGCCACCACCATGG
>CAZLKG010000151.1:0-3590 GCA_964560045.1 uncultured Slackia sp. | reverse complement strand
CTGCCTCAATGACCTTGGCTGTACCGCCCGTAGACACGATCTCTGTGCCAAACTCGCTATGGAGCGCTCTTGCGAAGTCCGCAACGCCGGTTTTGTCGGTGACCGAGATAAGCGCTCGTTTGACTGGGGGATTTCCCATGCTGCCTTCTTTCTTATAGTGTTTATATTGCCCTGTGCTGCTGTTATGGCGTGGCCATTATGCGGCCATTATACGTGTGCGCGATATCGTGAGTGCCGAAATCCACACGTCATGGGAAACCAGCAGCAAATGCGCTCAGCAGATGCGCTTGGCGCTTATTGCGCCTGACGCTCTACACTCAACGCAAAATTAACGGGGGCATGGACAACCGCAACCTTGCACACTTATTGCACTACCCACTCTCCGTGCGTTCACCATATGCTGTTTTCGTGCTCGGTGCGAGCCGCCTCACTAAAACGCTGACGGTAGCGCACGTCTACCAGCTCGGCCACGATGGCGATGGCGAGTTCAGCAGGGGTCTTCGCTCCAAATTTCAACCCGATGGGCCGCTTGACGCTCTCCCACTGTTCTTCAGACATCCCACCCTCAATGCACAAGTCGAACACACGACTGTTCTTACCCTTGCAGCCCATCATACCTGTGTAGTGCACGCCACCGCGCAGCGCCCACAGGCAGCCCTCCGGATCATGCATGTGACCGCGTGTCAGTATGCACACGTAGTCATCCTCAGAAGGGGTGTGTGCATCTAGCTCATCGAAGGATGCAAGAAGCGTGCGGCGGGCATCAGGAAAGCGTCCCTCGGTGAGATATGACGGGTCGTCGTCTACGACCTCCACGCAAAACCCCACATGATGTGCAAGAGCGGCCACCTCAACCGCCACGTCACTCGCACCGAGAAGCCATACTTTCACCGGATCAAACAGCGGAACCGAAGTCCATGTGAGGCCCACAAACTGATCATTGTGCATGGAGGGTCCTCGCGTAACGTCCTTCATCTGGAAGAGATCGCGCGGCGAGTACGACCGGCCAGCAACCACTTCCTTGGCATCATTGCAGAAGAAGACCAAATCCTTGCCATCGGCACTGCCCACATCACCGTATTTCTTGGTGACCTCGTTATCAACATTGGCCTGCGCGGCGACGGGATCAGTGACGACCTTGAAGCCGATCCAGGCGATATCGTTCTCTTCAATGGCACGGGCAGCGCGTTCGAACACACAGGCATCACACGCCGTAAGTGAGGCAGAGATGCGAGTCAGTACTTCGGGGGATGTACGAGGGTCTTCTGCAGCGGAGTCCGCAGAGAAGCACGGGAAGCTCTTCGTATCAAGCTGAACCGCCAGGCCCGCTTTCAGCCGATTGGCTATGTGCACGAGCATTTCTTTATCCATAGATGAACCTCTCCTATCGCGTTTCGACAATCTTTTCGACAAGCTGCTCAGAAAAGCGCTGTGGCGGGAAGCACCGTAGCGGAAAGCGAAAAGCATCGCAACGAAAAACGTCACAGCGAATACAGGGCGCCTTACGCTTTGGTGATATGTACCTTGCGCGCAGTATCTACCGTCACTCGACCAGCGGCTATCCATCGCAGAACCTCGGGATACAAGTCGTGTTCCACCGCATGAATCTTGGCTTCAAGTGCCTCCAAGGTATCGTCTTCAGCAACATCGAGTGCACGTTGGGCGATGATAGGACCCCTGTCGTATTCAGCGTTGGCGAAGTGCACGGTTACACCTGTCACTTTGACGCCCGCCTCGTAAGCATCGCGGATGGCGTGCGCACCTTTGAAGGACGGAAGCAGTGCGGGATGCACATTCAGCACACGGTCGGGAAATCTTCTGAGAACAGCATCGGTCACCTTGCGCATATAGCCCGCCATGACCACATATTCGCACTCCGCCCGTATAAGCTCGGCAGCGATCGCCTCATCGGCAGTATCGGGGTCAGCGTAAGTCTCTTTGCAAAGCGCCATGGTCTGAATACCCGCTTTTTTGGCGCGTACCAATCCGTACGCGTTGGGACGACTGGAAATGACCACGCGAATTTCCGCATCAAGCGAACCTTGGGCGATAGCGTCAATGATCGCCTGCAGATTGGTGCCCGAACCCGAAATGAGAACACCGAGTTTGACTGTCATATATCTCTCCTGGCCTCCGATGGCCACTCCGTTTGTCTCCGACCCGTCCATCACAAAGAAGAGGCTCCAGACGAATCGCCCGGTGCCTTCTCGAATCCTCTGAAAGAAAGGTTAGGTCTTGTAGCGCACCTCACCTGAGCCCACAACAATCCTGCCGATAACAAGCGGATCCTCACCATTTGAACGCAGCTGCGCCATCACGGCATCCACCTGCGCTACATCCACGATGATAGCCATGCCGATACCCATATTAAAGGTCTTAAGGGCCTCATCCTGTGTGATTCCGGCACCCTTAACCGCCATCTGCACGATAGGCGGTACAGGCCATGATTTCGCATTCACCAGCGCGTCAAGCGAATCAGGCAGAACTCGGTTAAGGTTTTCGGTCATACCGCCACCCGTGATATGAGCGAGTGCATGTATGGCACCGGGCAGCGCACGCAGGCAGGAGAGGACAGGTTTCACGTAAATGCGCGTGGGCGCAAGCAGCGCTTCACCCAGGCTGGCTCCTCCTAGTTCCTCCTGACATGCGGCTAGACTTTTGAGCGTCTTTCCCTCCACCATGACCTTGCGCACGAGTGAATAACCGTTTGAGTGAAGCCCACTCGACGTAAGTCCGATCACCACATCGCCCTCGCGCACCTTTTCGGAACCGATCATCTTGGGGCGATCGACCACGCCTACGGCAAAGCCCGAAAGGTCGTAGTCGTCAGGATCCATCACACCGGGATGCTCGGCCATCTCTCCCCCGATCAGCGCGCATCCCGCTTGGCGGCATCCTTCGGCAATACCACTCACCACGGTGGTCACATGATCACGGCGCAGCTTGCCAACGGCGATGTAGTCCAGAAAGAACAAAGGCTCAGCACCCGCTGCCAAGATGTCGTTTACGCACATGGCAACCAAATCAATTCCCACCGTATCGTGCTTGTCTAGAAGCTGGGCTATCTTGAGCTTGGTGCCCACTCCGTCGGTACCGGATATGAGGACGGGATCCTCCATGTCCTTACACGCCGCAATGGAAAACAAGCCGCCAAACCCACCAATATCCCCAATCACCTCAGGGCGATAGGTAGAGCGCACCGCCTCCTTGATGGCATGAACCGCAGCCGCGCCTTCTTTGATGTCCACGCCGGCATCGGTATAGGTGATCTGACTCATGACAGAGCCTCCTTGGGCAAAAAGGCGGTCTTGGTAATGGATTCGGGCAGCGCCACAGGATAGTCGCCCGTGAAGCACGCCTCGCAAAACGTCGTGTGCGCCGCATTGCCGCAGGCTTCACGTAAGCCGTCAATCGAAATGAATGCAAGAGAATCGCAACCTATAAACGCTCGCATCTCTTCGTTGGACATATTGGCCGCTATGAGCTGATCTTGTGTGGCGGTATCTATACCATAGAAGCACGGCCACATAACTTCGGGGCTCACGATGCGCAGATGCACCTCGAGCGCGCCCGCCGATCGCAGCATGTCC
>CAZLKG010000150.1:0-3630 GCA_964560045.1 uncultured Slackia sp. | reverse complement strand
ACGCAAGGGCTATCTTTTCTTCTCCGACTACTATGAGCAGGTACGTGTTTGTTAATGGAACCCCGTGTACCGAACGTTACGTTCGGTAGTGTGAGAGGACGGCGTGCCAACTAATAATACGTCTCCTATTCGATCCCCGTATGATTTCCGCTATGCGCTACCGTTCTAGATTCTGCTTTTCCACACGGTCAATGAGTTCTTGCTGAGAATGCACTCCCAGCTTGGCATAGATATGCTTGATATGACTTTTGACAGTATTGCGTGACAGGACAAATTCCTCCATGATGAAACGAGCGTTGCGTCCGCGAGCAAGCATTGCAAAAATCTCACCCTCGCGCTCGGTCAGACCAAACTGACTTGAAAGACTATCGCACCGACATTGAAAAGTTGCTGACAAATCCTTTGGCTCCTCCTCCGGGTTCGTTTGCACAGATTTCGATATCGGAGAATTGTCAGAATTCAATCTGCCCGATTTTTCTGCATCGATATCCAAATAATTATTTTGAACTGTGAAAATGGTTGCCGGGGAACCGCTTGTTGAAACGAGTTGATTCAAGATGTCTTTATCCGCATTCAACTTTGTGCATGTACTTTGTCGTATGCCATTTCCCAATTCCTTGTTATTGCTCGATTTTTCAACACTGTAAAGCACTTCAGAAAAGCTAAACCGTCTGAATCCAACCCACAAAAATACGAAGAACACGAAGGAGAGAGCAAGTGCAAGTGAAACAGTCGTGCGTGGTTCTCCTTGCATAAAAGCGTTAGACATATGTCCTACTATCGCTCCTATGTCGGTTCCGACTGCTGAGCAAAATTCAGCTAAACCAAATGTGGGCAACATGGCAAACAAATTACGTCGCCCCACACCTGCAAGCATCGTCCACAGTAAAATGTCGAAGCAGTTTTCTCCTATGGTTATGAGCGTGTTCGCGGCGATTGACTCGGTGTTATAGGTAATTGGAACCATAAGAAAGCCTGCCATAGTGAGTATCACCGAAAAAGAAAAGAGCCGATCTTGTTGGTGATCGCACTTTACAACGATCGCATACACAACAATGAGCAGAATTGCAAAAGCGAGCGGGCTGGTCTCGACGGGAGCATTTCCTATCTCCCCGAGTGTCATGGTATAACCTGAAGCTGTAGAGAACAGTAGTACGCAAAGAAATAGCCCATGTGACGGCTTGAGAAATGCGCCAGGATGAAGAAGTTCCGTCAAATCAGCCGGAGCGCCCGTGCGTACCCGTTCTAACACGGGTAGGGCAATGCCTGTAAGAATAAGAATAGGAACGGCACCGGATGCTCCGAGTCCTACTGGAGCTGCAAAAGGTGAATCAAATGCGGATATAAGTGAGCGGCATAGATTAGCAAGGAAGAGTCCTGCGGCCACCACGAGCGGTACCGATTTGAGATGTTTTACGCGCACAAGACTTGCGACAATAAGCGTCATTGCCCATGCGCGTGCAACAGCGCGGAGGCATAGAGCTACGACGGTAGTAGGGGTATCTTGAGTAGTAAGCCCGAAAACCAGCAGGAATGTTGAAAGAACGATGAAAAGAAGAGCAGTTACTGAGATACGGCGGACGAACAGCCAATCGGGTCGTAATCGCGCGATAAACAAAGCTCCAAGATAGGTAAGTCCGCCAAAGACAGTGGCAATCTCACGTGCCTCCCCGAAGTACAGAGCGACGCGAGAGTAGACAAGAGCATTGTTGAGGATACCTGAGAAAAACAGAAAGGCGAATGCGAAAACGCACGCGACAGCTATGCCATCTATCGAGAATCGGTAGATGGCTTGCTCTCCATCAGCTGATTGCCCTACATCCCCGTCAAAGTCATTTCGGCTTCTTGTCATGCTCCCTCTCCTTCGACTTGGTCTTGTTATTATAGCTGCCTGAAGATCGCAAGGTGCTGCGCTGCAGATATCACCCCGTCACTTATCTGGTGAAACGTTAATTTCGCAAGATAATCTCACCCTGATGGGGTGTCAGTTATTTCACCCCATGTTCAAATTGTCCACTCTTGGAATGCCCCCAATGGCGTGATGACGTAACGCTTAAACATTTCGAGAATACGAATTGTTTTTGCAAGGGGATTGCGTCGATTGTTTCGAGAGACAGAAACGCTCAACAGCCTTAAGGGGCATGGCGGGTGCGGCGCATATCACAAGCAGGAGAGAGGATGATTACATGGAAAAGATTATCGAAAGCGGTATCTCGCGCCGTAGCTTTCTGACAGGTGCGGCTGGAGTTGGCGCGCTGACTGCTGCGGGTCTTGTGGGTTGCTCGCCGCAGGAATCTTCAAGCGATGCGGGAGATGTAAGCTCTGAGAGCACCGATTCAAGCAGTGCGGACTGGTTAGGTGAGGCACCCGAAATAGCTGATAGTGATATCGTAGAGACGCGCGAAACGGACATTCTGATTGTAGGTGCAGGCATGTCTGGCATGGCAGCTGCTGCAACTGCAGCTGATTTAGGTTCGGACTTTATTGTGGTGGATAAGTCAACTGAGCCTGCCGCCGCACACTATGATGTGGGGGCTATCAATTCTACCTACACATTTGATGCCGGCGAAGAGGTGGACGAAGGTCGCCTGCTCAATGAGCTTAATCGCTATGCCTCATTCAAAAACGATTCCTCCGTGGCCAATACATGGATTCATAACTCCGCTGAACTTATCGAGTGGCTTGAGAGCCTGTATACCGGGCAGGGCATTAATGTCGAAGTGTCGCTTGATGTTGAAAACGGTGGTGATGGTCGTGCAGGTGGCACAATTTACTACATGCCTGCTGAGTGCCATCATTTCTTGGATGCCGATACGGGCGACAGGATTGAGCATATTGAGGTGCTTACCTCGTATGTTGAAGCTGTTGGCAGTCCCGTGCAATATGGTTTCGATCTAGTGAAACTCAATCGCGAAGAGGGGGGTCCTGTTACTGGAGCCATCTTTGATACCGAGGACGGCTATGTGCAGATAAACGCAGCCAAGGGCGTTATCCTAGCCTGTGGTGGCTACGCTGCAAACCCCGCCATGGTAAAGGATCGTGCGCCTATTCTCACCAAGTGCGTGACCAGCCTCAATTACAACCAAAACAATACCGGCATGGGTATGAAATCTGCGCTGTGGGTGGGTGCCGCAGTGGATGACGAACCTGCGTATATGATTTTTGACCGTGGAATTGTGCCTCCGGGAACCGATGCTGGCTACACCGATGAGGAGCAAGGTCTATGGGCTACAGGCGGTCAATTTAACCTGGGCAGCCAGCCATTTCTCAAGGTGGATCGCAAGGGCAATCGCATCACCAATGAGTCGGCCAACTATGATGCCATCTGCTTGGCTGCTGCGAAGCGTCCTGGCGGCGTGTGGTGTCTGGTTATGGATTCTAATGCTCCGGATGACGTGCAGCGTTTTCAGACTCAGGGTTGTTCGGCTAGTACTTGGAAGCAGGTCCTTAACGGAACCACGGTGGATGAGGCATATCAAGACCGGATTGATGAAGGTTTGATAATGCGTGCTGACACGCTCGACGAACTTGCTGATCAGCTGGGATTTGTCGATGAGGATAAAGAACAGTTCCTAGCTACGATTGAGCAGTACAACGAAATGTACGATGCGGGCGAGGACACACAGTTTG
>CAZLKG010000149.1:0-3665 GCA_964560045.1 uncultured Slackia sp. | reverse complement strand
TGGAGGAAACCGCTGACTCTGCTTCCGTCAATCCTGAAGAGGGCGGGACATGGGTTCCGGCCGCATGCTGGCACAACTGCGGCGGCCGTTGTGTGAACAAGGTCATGGTCAAAGACGGTGCGGTGGTTCGCCAGAAAACTGACGACTCACATGATGATTCACCTGAATACCCTCAGCAGCGCGGCTGTGTGCGTGGTAAGGCGCAACAACAGCAGTGCTTTGGGGCCGACCGCCTTCTTCACCCGCTCAAACGCAAGAATTGGCAGCCGGGCGGTGGCGACAACTCCAACGGCGAGATGCGCGGTCGCGACGAGTGGGAGGTTATCAGCTGGGAAGAGGCTATAGACCTTGCATGTCAGGAAATCAAACGCATCAGCGATGAGCTAGGCCCAACGGGCTTCTACTGTAAGTCGCCCGATACGAGCATCAATCTTATGTGTGGTTGTGTGCGCGGTTGGGATACCACTTCGCATGGTACCTATACGCTGGGCTGCGATATGATTGGCCTGCCTTCTACCGACAGCGGCAAGGCCAATGACCGCTTCGACATGCTAAACGCCGACTATGTAATTATGTGGTCTTCTAATCCAACGTGGTCTGCCGCCGGTACGCCTACCTACTATTTCATCCAGGCCAAAGAGGCTGGCGTCCAATTTGTTACCGTGGATCCGCTCTATAACGCTTCTGCTCAGATGCTCGATGCTACTTGGGTTGCACCACGCAACGGCACCGATATGGCACTTATGTTGGCCATCGCCTACGAGATGCTGCGTCTCGATGAAGAAGAAGGCGATATTATCGACTGGGATTTTCTCAACACATACACCGTAGGTTTCGACGCCGACCACATGCCCGAGGATGCTAAGCTCGATGAAAATCTACATGACTACATCATGGGCGTCTACGATGACACTCCTAAAACGCCTGATTGGGCTAACCCCATCTGTGGTGTTCCGGTGGAGCAGATTACCGAGCTCGCTCGTATCTTGGGTAAGAACAACAACACCTACTTCTTGCACAACTACGGCATGGTGCGCACCAATGGATCTGAGATGATTCCGCAGATGTTCATGGCACTTGGTGCTATGGGAGGACATATGGGCAAAGCGGGTAATGCTACGGGTGGCGCCTACCACGCCAACTGCGGCAACTATGGTCCGAGCCTGGTGACTGCAGGTTCCGCCGTGACACCCGAAACCACCAACCCCATCACCACGGGCGTGCGCGTGGGCGATATCTACGAACTTATTCTGTCGGGTGGCGGGGATGTCCTGGATGTGGCCAACTCCTATGCCAACTTTCACGAGCCCATTCCCACCACGCTCGGCCCTATCAAGTGCATCTTCCATGTCACCGACGCCAATCTGCAAACTAGCACACACCAGAAGGTAGGTATTGAGGCGCACCGCGCGGTAGACTTCGTGCTCACACGAGCTCAGTTTATGACCACTAACGCCCTGTACTCCGATATCGTCCTGCCCGTCACCACTGAGTGGGAGCGTCCGGGTTCGGTCACTTCGTGTAATCGTGAGTTCGTCTACTGCTACTCTAAGGTCACCGACCCCATTGGCGAATCCAAGACCGACCAAGAGATCGGCACGCTGCTACTTGAGGGTATGGGTATCGATCCTACGCTTGCGTACAACACCTCAGAGACCCAACAGTTCTTCGAGCAGATCGCCGGCTCGCAGATCATGGGCGACGACGGCGAGATGAAGCCGCTTGTTACCATCACTGACGAAGACATCTCCAGCTGGGGTGTCGAAGGCAGCGCCCAAGAGGGTGTGATCTCGTTGTCCGATTTCGTATCCAACGGCGGCTACCAATTCCAGCGCACTGCCGATGACGGTCACGGCTTCATCGGCTACGAGGACTTCGTGAGCGACCCCGAGGCCAATCCGCTGTCCAGCGCTTCCGGCAAACTTGAGATTTATTGCCAGGCGCGCTACGACCTTATGGCATCGTATGGCTTCACGGGCATCGAGGATTTCAAGCCTTATCCCACCTACGTGGTGCCGGTCGAGGGCTATGAAACTACTTTTGCCAACGGGCAGATTGGCGGCGAGAAAGGGGAGTACCCTTATCTCATGTACAACCCACACTATCTGCGCCGCTCGCACAGCGTGTTCGACAATTGTCCATGGCTGCGCGAAGCCTGGCCTAACCCTGTGTTCCTCAATCGCCAGGATGCAGAGGAGAAGGGTATTGCCGAAGATGATACCGTGCTTATCTCTACTGCGGCCGGTCAGAGCCTGCGCCGTGCCGCGCTGATGGATATCCTGCGCCCTGGCGTTGTCGGCGTACCCCATGGCAGCTGGATCGATGTGGACGAAGAGACTGGTATTGACCGTGCGGGCTCTGATAACTACCTAATTGGCAACGTGTATGGCGGCATGGGTGTCTCTGGCTACAACAATCTGAACTGCAACATTGAGAAGTACGACGGTGATCCGCTTGAACCCGACTGCGATTGGCCGCAGCGCATCATCTCCGAATAGGAGCAAGGGGGGAATTGAATTATGACTATTGGATTCTATTTTGATATGACTCGCTGTACGGGTTGTCGTGCATGTCAGGTAGCGTGCAAAGATAAGAACCGCTTGGAAGTCGGCCCCATCTATCGCAACGCACACACGTTCTCGGTGGGGACATTCCCCGATGTGGTGGCCTACAGTTTTTCCACGAGCTGTAACCACTGCGATACCCCAGCGTGTTTCGCGGCCTGTGGTTCGGGCGCCATTGAAAAACGCGACGACGGTGCTGTGGTGATCGATACCGAAAAGTGCATGGGAGATCTTGCCTGCGCTGAAGCCTGTCCCTACAGCGTGCCCCAGGAACTGCCCGAGGGCAAAGCGGGCAAGTGTGACAGCTGCTACATCATTCGCGAGGCTGGTGGTCAGCCAGCTTGCGTCGCTGCCTGTCCCAACCGAGCGCTCGACTTTGGCGAGGTGGAAGATCTCAAGGCTAAGTATGGCGAAGACCTCGTGAGCGAGATTTCTGTCTTGCCGTCCGCGTCCGAAACCGCTCCCAATGTTTACATTAAAGCGAAAGATGCCGCTCTTGAAGAGGGCTTCATCGAGGTCTGCTGGTAGTACGCTACGACTTGAGTTTGCGCGGGTGCGATGCAACAAGGGCTCGGAATGTGGTTTCTGAGCCCTTTTCTCGGAAGCGGTAAAAGCGGCAGGAAGTGAGGGAGACTCGGTGCCCAACATTGGTCTCACGTTCAGGTGCAATCTGCGGTGCCCGTACTGCTTCGCTCATGAGTTTGTGGATACTGCTGCGCCCGACATCTCGCTTGAGAATTTTGATGCTGCCGTGGAGTTCTGCACGCGCCACGCGCCTGTTCATCTGGGACTTATTGGCGGCGAGCCCACGCTTCATCCTCAATTTGATGCGATTCTGAAGCGGCTGGCCGCCAATCCGCGTATAACGGCTGTCACGGTATTTACCAACGGTATCCTTCTCGACCGTTTCATCGAGGGACTCATACACCCGAAGATGTCGTTGCTCGTAAATTGGAATGCACCCGAAGAAATCGGACAGACGGCGTTTGAGCGAATCAGATGTGGTGTGGACGAGCTTATATTCGAACGCGCTATGGCCCATCGTTTCAACCTAGGGCTCAATTTGCATGGTACCGAGATGGACTACCGCTACATGATGGA
>CAZLKG010000148.1:0-3750 GCA_964560045.1 uncultured Slackia sp. | reverse complement strand
TGGAAGGGATTCGGAAGAACTCAAGGAGGTCGTGTATGAAAGCAGCTGATATGCCCAAATTCGGCAACTTGCAAAGCCTCAAGGTCGTCAATGCGGCATCGGTCATCGCTGGACCGTTCGTTTGTGGTCTTTTTGCAGAACAAGGTGCCGACGTCATTGAACTCGAGAGCGTGATTGCGCCCGACATGTATCGCATGTATGGCGATGCCTGGTCGGCGGAGCGCCGTAATCAGCGCATGATGACACTGAACATTCCTTCCGATGAGGGTAAAGAGATTCTTTTCCGTCTCATCAAGGATGCCGATGTTCTAGTTGAATCTTCTAAGGGCGGCACGTGGAAAAAGTGGGGGCTGACCGATGAGGTGCTGTGGGAACACAACCCCGCACTCGTCATTCTGCACATTTCCGGTTTTGGTCAAACGGGTGAGCCTACCTATGTGAAAAAAGCATCATTTGATCCCATAGGCCAGGCTTTTTCTGGTTATGCAAGTCTCAATGGCTTTCCCGGTACGCCTCCTTCGGTCACTAAGCCTTTTACAGGAGATTACATGACCGGTCTTATGGGTGCGTGGGCCACACTTGCCGCTGTCATCCGCGCACGCGAGACGGGAGAGGGCGACTCTATTGACTGCACCCAGTTTGAGTCTCTTGTGCGCGTCCAGGGAGCCACGCTTTCTGATGGCATCAACCATGGCATCCAGCCTGTGCCCATCGGCAATGAGGATTTAGTGGGAGCCTGTGCCGGTTCGCAGAAGTGCAAGGACGGTTACGTACAGGTGTCTGTAGGCGGCAATGGACCGGTTCGCAAGTTGGTCGAGTTTTTTGGTTTCGCCGAGGATCCCGACTTTCAACCTCTGGGTACCTATCCTTCGATCACACGCGCTCCCGGCTGTAAAAACATCAATGATCCGCTACCCGCGCGTGCTGCGAAGTTTCGCAAGGCGCTTGACGAATACTGCTTGAGTCACACGGTTGATGAGGTAAGCAATCAGTTCACTTCCATGGGCGTTCCGGTTTCGCCGCATATGACTTACGAACGTATGCTTGCCGATCCGCACTACCGAGCCCGTGAGGTGTTTATCGAGTGTCATGACGAAATTACCGGTGCCGAAATCAAGCAAGTGAACCTTTTCCCCAAGTTCGCTAAACATCCCGGTCAGGTCGTGCGTGGTGGGGCTAAATACGATGCCGATACCGCAGACATCTTGGAGGAACTCGGCTATACGTCCGAAGAAGTGGCTGCTCTTTACGAGAAAGGGGTTCTGAAAAAGGGCGAATAACAGCGCGCCCCACCTTCTGTCTTCGTCTTAGGGGATCGCTGAGCTGTGCGACAAATGCATGGGAGTGACATGGCGCAAAAAGAGTGTCTTGAGGGGTTTGTTGCAGCAGGCTCTCGAGGCATGCTTTTTGCTCATGAATAGGTGCTTCTTTGTAGAGGGTGTACGGGATTTTGGGAGGCGGGCAAATGCCCGCGAAGTTTCAGGTCGTGTGGACTGGTGAGCGTACGGTGCTCATTGGGAAACGGGACTCTCCCACAAAAGAGACAAGGAGAGAAAATGGGAACCACCAATGCTAAAGGCAGCAATTATGCGTGGGCGGTGGCCATCGCCTGCGTATGCTTTTACGCTGTTCCGCTGGGCTTCATGGCGAACCACTCCGGTTTGTTTCTGACGCCTGTCATTGAGGAGTTCGGCTGGTCTCAGACCGAAGCTTCACTGTATATGTCCATCCAGCCTTGGGTAGCCGCTATCTGCACGCCGTTTGCCGGTAAGTTGTTGTCCAGATACAATCCGCGTTGGGTCATGACCATTGCCGCTTTGGTGTTTGGTCTATCATCGCTGGCTTGCGCTTGGTTCACTTCGCCTATCCAGTGGCACATCTATGGCGTGCTATATGGCGCGTCCGCTGCGTTCTGGATGTATATCGCCACCCCGACGATGGTCAACCGCTGGTTTGCCAAGAATAACGGTACCGTCATCGGTGCCATAGGGGTGTTCGTGTCGCTTCTGGGTGCCATTATGAGTCCCATCATTGGCAGCTGGATCACCGAGTGGGGTTGGCAGCAGGCTCGTATCGTCCTGGGTGTTATCGTGATCGTCATTTCTGGTGGTGGCACCCTGCTGCTTCTGCGCGAATCCCCCGAAAAGATGGGCGTTTTGCCTTGGGGTTATGGTGAGACCGCCACTGCCAAGCAGACTGCCGCCAGCAAGTGGGAAGTAGGATCCACTGATGGCTGCATGCGCAAGGATGCTATGAAGAGTCCCGCCTTGTGGATGCTTGTTCTCATGGCTGGTCTGTTTGTGTTGTCTGCTTCTTTCAATCAGCAGGCTGCCCGTTATGCCGCCGTCAATCCGAGCTTCGGTGCTGAGGGTGCTGCAATTGGCGCTCTGGCCGTATCCGTCATCATGTATGCCTCTATCGCTGGCAAGTTCGGCCTTGGCTGGATCGCCGACTACTTCGGAGCACGCGTTTCCGGTATCGTCGCTGGTGTCTGCGGTCTTGCTGGCGCTGCTGTCATCATGATCAGCGGAGGATCTGTAATGATGTTCTACGTGGGCGCTGCTTTGTTCGGTCTTGGCTATTCCGCATTAAACATTGTGCCTCCAATGGCATGTCGTCAGGCGTTCGGCAACAAGGACTATGCGAATATCTACTCGGTTGTCGCGACGGGTCTGAACGTGATGTCTGGTTTTGCCGCGCTTATGTACGCGACCCTTTACGATCTCACAGGCGGTTATCAGGCGGCCATGATCGTCATGATTGTGTTCTATGCGTTGGTCATTCTCATGTCTATGGTCATCGTTCCCATGGGTCGCAAACTTTGGGTCAAGAACGCCTAGGTCTAGACGGATTGCAACGACTTTCCGAGGCTGCAAACTCGGTACGCAGGCCGCTCTGTTTGGAGCGGCCTGTTGGTCAGCAGTCACGTATACGTAGGAGATTTCATGTCGGTATCGAAAATGTTGAAGAAAAGAGGATCGGTTTGGGCTTGGCTTGTACTCTTGGGCTGCATAGGCTTCTATTCCATACCCACTGGGATCATAGCCAATACCTCGGGCATATTCGTGGCACCTGTGATGGATCAGTTTGGCTGGACCCAGACCGACACTACCATGTATCGCACTATTCAGCCCATTGTGTCGGCCATTACTGCACCTATTGCAGGAAAGCTCATGGAGCGCTACAACTCGCGCTGGATTCTCACAGCAGTTGCGGCGGCGTTCGGACTTGCCTCTGTAGCAAGCGCGTTTGCCACGGAGCTGTGGCAGTGGAACCTTTACGGCGTGGTGTTTGGCGTGACAGCGGCTTTTTTCATGTATTTGGCCGCTCCTGTGCTTCTTAATCTGTGGTTCAAGAAGGGCTCGGGTATCGCAGTTTCCATCGCTGCGGCAACCCTGTCGCTTTTGGCTGCCGTAGCAAGCCCTGTGGGTCAGGCGTTGATTACGGAATATGGTTGGCAGACGGCTCGCTTCATCCTTGCAGCGTTTACCACACTGCTCTCGGTGATATTGACGGCAGCTTTTGTTCGCAAGAGTCCCTCAGTGATGGGAGTGCTGCCTTTTGGTGCCGAGGACAGCGAGAACATTGGCGATTTTGGCGGGGTGATCCAGGCGGAAACCGAGGGTGCTACCATAGAGCAAGCTCGCAAGTCCCCGGCGTTTTACACCCTCATTTTGGTAGCTGGCATATTCGTTATGTGTGCGGCGTTTTTCCAGCAGATTCCCGCGTTTTGCTCGCACGGTGAGCTTG
>CAZLKG010000147.1:0-3808 GCA_964560045.1 uncultured Slackia sp. | reverse complement strand
CGATATGAATAAGCTCTTGCTGGGGATGCTTGCGTCCCCCCTGCGGCGGAACAGCGGCCTCGGTGCCCTCCACAATTTTGAGCAGTGCCTGCTGGACACCCTCACCCGACACGTCACGCGTGATGGAAAGGTTTTCGGCCTTGCGGGCGATCTTGTCGATCTCATCGATATAGATGATGCCTATCTGAGCACGGTCAACGGCAAAATCAGCGGCGGTGATGAGCTTGAGCAGGATGTTTTCCACGTCTTCGCCCACATAACCCGCCTCGGTGAGCGTGGTGGCATCCGCAATGGCGAAGGGCACCTGTAAGGTACGGGCGAGCGTTTGGGCAAGAAGGGTCTTGCCGCTGCCTGTGGGGCCTAAAAGCATGATATTGCTCTTATCAAGCTCCACATCATCCTCGCCGGCCTTCACATCCATCCCAATGCGCTTGTAATGGTTGTATACGGCCACTGAAAGCGCCCGCTTGGCGCTGTCCTGACCCACTACATGCTGACTCAACTGCTCGTAAATCTCATGGGGCGTGGGAAGATCGAGCAGAGGTTGCTCGGCTGCTATGTTGTCCTCAGTCGCAGCAAACGTGGGCTTGGTTCGTCCAGCAGCATGACGACCGGACACCTCACCGGGCTGCATGTAGCCACCCCGTGCCAGAACATCCGAACATACCGAGATGCACTCATCGCAGATACACACGCCATCGGGGCTTTGAATCATGCCTCCCACTTGATCGGCTGTCTTACCGCAGAACACGCAGCGCGCATCTTTGGGATCGATCGTCGAATTTCCGTCACCCTTTCGCATTGCTTCTTATTCTTCCTTCTTGGAAACCGCACGCGACGTGATAACTTCATCTACAAGGCCATAGTCTTTTGCCTCTTCAGCAGTAAGCCAGTGGTCACGCTCGGAATCGGTGTGAATGGTTTCGATGGACTGACCGGTATGTTTAGCCAAGATGCTCTCCAAGCGCCCACGGGTCTTGCGCATCTCTTCGGCCAGGATGTCGAAATCGGTCTGTTGGGTGCGCTCGCCCGATCCGCCCATGGGCTGGTGAATCATAATCTGCGAGTTAGGGGTGATGAAGCGCTTTCCGGGAGTGCCGGCAGCCGTGAGAACCGAGGCCATTGATGCGGCCATCCCCAAACATACGGTAGATACCTCGCAGCGGATGAACTGCATGGCGTCATAGATGGCAAGACCGGCCGAAACGCTGCCCCCGGGAGAGTTGATGTAGAGCGAGATGTCCTTGTCAGGATCGGCACTCTCAAGATGAAGAAGCTGGGCCACCACCACATTGGCCACATTATCGTCTATGGTACTGCCCAAAAACACGATGCGATCGTTGAGTAGACGGGAGTATATGTCGTAGGTGCGCTCGCCGCGAGGCGACTGCTCAATGACGTAGGGAATGGTGTAGTTTTTAATTGCATTCATATCAAATCTTCTTTCTCTCCCACCTCTCCTTAAGCTATTCGGAGCCAGCGGGAGTTTTTTCAGGAGCCAAAGTTTCAGCGGAAGCCTCGGTAGGCTCTACGGGGGTTTCAGCAGGCTCTACAGGGGCTTCGGTAGGCCCTACAGGGGTTTCAGCGTCATTCTCGGAGCTTACCTCAGAGGTTTTCACCTCCGTCTTGGCCTCTTCGGCTTCTTCAGAGTTAACTTCTTTGGCTTCTTCGGAGCTAGCTTCTCCAGACCCGTCAGTCGCGACCCCGTCAGTCGCAGCCTCCTGCGGTTCGGCCGCTTCCGCTCCAGCCCCGTCGGTCTTAGTCTCTTCCGCCTCGGCCTCTTGCGCTCCATCCTCATTGGTCAAAGAAGGCTTTTCGACCTCAACCACATCAGCATCACGTAAAAGGACTTCAAGCGCTTTGCGTCTCAGAATGCCTTCGCGCACGATATGCAGACGACCTTGGGACTTCCAATCAGCGTAAAGAGTATCGGAGTTTTTCGCGTCAATGCTTTCAAACTCTTTGACGACCTCCTCATCGGTCACCGTAATGTTGTTGTGGCGGGCCCACGCGTCAAGGGCCAGGTTCTGCCTCACGGTGTCTGAGGCTTGAGCCTTCACGTCCTTCTTGAACTGATCGGAAGTGATGCCTTGCTGCTCTAAGTAGGCATCCAGTGTGATGCCGCTGCGTTGCAGCTGCTCGAAGAAGGTGCGCAAAAGATCGGACTCGGTGCTTTCCTCCATGGAGGCGGGAGGTTCACCTTCAAGTCGCTTCTGAAGCTCATAGAGTGCATTGTTCTCACGGATACGCGAAATTGCATCGGCTTTCTGTTGCTCGATGGAGACAGCCAGTTGCTCGCGCAGCTTTTCGACGGAATCAACCCTCAGCTTTTCTTTGACCCACTCATCGGTGACTTCGGGAACGATCTTCTTTTTCACGGAGAGCACCGTGGCATCAAGGGTGATATCTTGGGACGCATCTTCGTCTGCGGATCTGCGCTTCAGCATGGAAGTTGCTATGCTGGTCTGCGCGGCAATGTCCACAGTCACAGAAGCACTCTCGCCCTTCTTCAAACCTATCAAAGCCTCATCGAAAGCCGCCGGAAATAAGCCACGTCCAAGTGCATAGAAACGGCTTTCGGTAGAAAGGGCCGAAATGTCTTTCCCTTCATAGTCTTTAGCGGAAAGAGCAAGATCGACCGCGCCATCGGCAGTAACCTCGGCATCAGCGTGAGCATCTTCGTAATCCACGTAGTAGTCAGTCAGGATCTCAACCTGCTCATCTATCTCAGCCTCAGTGGCATTCCTGAACGGGATCTCCACGCGTACGGGGGAGTAGTCGGACAGCTCGAACTCAGGCTTGACCTCAAATTCAGCGGAGAACACGAAGTCTTTGCCCTCTTCCACAAACCCGTCCACGTCAGCGAGCCTAACCTGGGAGATGGGGTTAAGGTCGCACTGGTCGATGGCAAGCGGGAGCGATTCGTTCAAAAGCTCATCGGTCACCTGGCCGCGTACGGCATCTTTTCCCAAATGGCTGTCGATGACGGGACGGGGTACATGACCGGGGCGAAAACCTGGAAACTTGTACTTCTTACCGAAGTCCCTGTAAGTCCTTTTGATGCGGGTATCAATGTCGGTCGCCTCAATGGTTACCGTGAGCTTGGTGGCACCGGACTCAAGAACTTCTACCTTTGTTTTCAACTGTTTCCTCCATCGTTGTTTCTCAGCTCGCAAACTCTCCTGCGAGCGAATTGCCGAAAAGGAATGGCGCAAACAGGTTGGATGGTGCGGGCGAAAGGATTCGAACCTTCACGGGAGTTACCCACCAGAACCTAAATCTGGCGCGTCTGCCATTCCGCCACGCCCGCATCGACGCACCTCACCGCGCCCTCATTCGGACATGCAGCGGCATATGATAACAAAAACGCAGCCCAGCAAACAGTCGTTCTATGCGATGAACACGAGAGGTGTTGCAGTTACCTCTTTTCGTGTTTGGCGAAGATTTATTTTCACGTTTGGCGCACAACACAGCGCGCTCTGTGCGAGGCTCAATCAGGGTTTTGCGAGGTATTCTTCTCATCCCGTACAAATTCAATCAAATCGCCCGGTTGGCAATCCAATATGTCGCATATCTTCTCAAGCGTAGAGAACCTAATAGCTTTTATTTTTCCTGTTTTGATATGAGAGAGATTCGCTTGGGTAATGCCCACCATATCCGCAAGCTCATAAAGGGTAATCCCTCTTTCTTTCATAATACGATCAAGATTAAGAATGAGAGGCATTATTCATTCCATTTCAAACATCTCAGTGCCGCAATTCGATGCCACAGCGTCACATAATCGCTTCGCGCTCTTTTTGGAGCCACG
>CAZLKG010000146.1:0-3825 GCA_964560045.1 uncultured Slackia sp. | reverse complement strand
AGGGGAGGGTGCGCTGGAAACAATGAGGGTTTGTATCTTAACAGGAACCATAGCGACCTCCTGCCTGTTTGTCCTCTCACGTGTCTCATATGATTATAGGCTTCAGCATTATCCATGGCACATACAATCTCGTTTCTGTTTGTGCGTTAAAGTTTCGTTGCCAAAAACCCACGGTTGTCAAAAATGCGTGTCGCGATAGTTGCATGTCATAAGGTCTTGCGATATTATGACGGGTATAAAGAATCAGGCCGGTTCTGCAATGGAAAAATGGGGGGTTTTCCTTAAGCTGCAAGAAGTTGCCCGGATTCGCGACCGAGCTTCACGAACGATACCGCTTAAGTTATGCGCCCCGATGTTTTAAGGAGGAGGAAATGTCGGGAACGAACAGCCCGCAGGGCAGGCTCACTCGTAGAAGCTTTCTCAAGACGACCGCCGCAGTGGCAGGAGCTGCGGCCCTCGCCGGGGGCGCGAGCCTGACCTCGTTGGCGGACGCCGAGGACAACGCAAGTGGCGAAGAAGTCGTCTATTCCGGTCTTTGTCGAGGCAATTGTTTTCAAGAGTGTGCTTTGAACATGATCGTTCGTGACGGCTATTTGGTGCGGACGGAGGCGCAGATCTTGCCGAAGATTCCGCCGAGTGAAGATGACTATAGTCGCATCTGCCTGAAGGGTCATACGCTTCCGCAGCGTATTTATCGTCCCGATCGTATTCTGTATCCGATGAAGCGCGTTGAGGGTACGGAACGCGGTGCAGGCGAATGGGAGCGTATCAGCTGGGATGATGCGATTGAAACGATCGCCTCAACATGGAAGCGTCTGCTCGAAGAATATGGCTCCATGAGTATCGCTTTCAGCCAGCTGGCTGGTAACTGGTGCCTTTCTCGAAAGAACTTCGACAAGCTCCGCAACGCCATGGGTATCCCGGAAATAGGGATGGGCGTCGACCAGGCTTCGGGTGCGGCAACCGTATTTTCCGTCGGCTCGGGATCGACTTTTGCCTCCAACGATGTTGCCGATATGGTGAACTCGAAGACTGTCGTTTTCTGGGGCGCCAACATCACGAACTCCCAGATTCAGGAATGGCATTTCTGCGCCGATGCGAAAGAAGCTGGCGCTACTCTGGTTACCATCGACCCCAACTACAAGGGGATTGCGGCTAAATCCGACATCCATATCCCCTTGAGGCCCTGCACCGATGGCGTACTGGCTATGGCCGCCATGAACGTTGTCATCGAAAACGGTTGGGAAGATGTGGAGTTCCTGAAGAAGAACAGCGTCGCCCCTCTTTTGGTGAAGGCCTCGGATGGTAAATACCTTAGGGAATCCGATCTTGGTGGTGAAGCGGGCGACCAGAACTTCATCGTGTGGGACGAAGATGCGAACGAATACGCGCCCATCGCAAAGGTCGCCAATCCGGCGCTGCACGGCACTTTCGAGATCGAGGGCATTGCCGTGACGACGGCGTTCGACCTGCTCATCGAGAAAATCGAGAAATATACGCCCGAGTATGCGGCGGATCTGTGCGATCTGTCCGTTGAGCAAATCGAGAAGGTCGCGGATCTGTTCGCAAACAACGGTCCCTGCTTCACGTACATCACTTACGGATTCGACCGCTACGCGAATGCTTATTACTCCTATTTCGCCATCCAGGCTCTCTCCATCATTACGGGTAACTTCTGCAAACACGGTGCTTCGTCGGGCTTCTATCGCCCGCAGCTTGTTTGGAACAGTGAGGCGGTTTCGAGAGAGGGCATGCCCGGCACGGGTCCGTCTTTGTCGCCCAACGTTCTCCCCGAAATCGTGGAAAGCGGAAAATGCGCCGACGTTGATGTTCCGTTGAAGAGCATCCTGTTCTTCACCATCAACTACCTCTCGTCGCATTCGGACCCCTCCGGGCAAATAGAGATGCTTAATCAGATGGAGCTCGTTGTCGTGAACGAGCTGTACATGACGGATACTGCTCGATATGCCGACATCATCCTTCCGGTCTGCGAGTGGCCCGAGACCGTCGACATCGGCGGCACTTCCACGCTGTATCCCTTCCAGGTGATTCAGGAGAAGGCTTTGGAGCCCGCGGGTGAGAGCAAGTCCGATTTCGAGATTGCGAATCTTTTGGCGCATGCGATGGGCTTTGAGGAGTGGTTCGACATTACCCAAGAAGAATTCCTCGAGGAGCTTATCGGCGCGTCTACCTGGGCTGCCTTGAAGACGGACAAGGCCGTGCCGCTTTCTTGGTACAAAGGGGAGCCCTTTGTCCTTGCAGAAGACGGCGCTTTTACGACCGCGACAGGAAAAGCTCAGTTCTATCTGGAAACTCCCACCCCTGGCGTTGGCGGAGAGCTGTACTACGGTCAGACCTACAGCCTGGAGAAGATTCAATGGCCTTATTGGGAGCCTCCGCTCGAGGCGTGGCACGAGAACGAGCTATTCGAGAAATACCCCCTGATTTGCTTCGCGGAGCACATAAAATGGCGCACTCAGACCCAGTTTGGCCATGTGCCCATGCTCAGGGAGCTTGATCCGTGGCCCCAGGTTCTTATGAGCGAGATCGATGCCCGCGAACGCGGCATTTCGAATGGCGACGAGGTGCGCGTTTTCAACGACAGGGCATCGGTGACGGTCCGCGCGGTCATCGATAACGGCCATCGACCCGGTATGTGTTGTATCCCTCGCGGATGGCAATATGACCATTTCATCGAAGGACATGCGAACGACTTGGCGTCGCGCGCAATGAATCCAAATATTGCGAATGATTACTTCTCCGATACTCTCGTCCAGATTGAGAAAGCGTAAGGTGGTTATCATGCGTTACGGAATGGTTATAGATTTGTACAGGTGTATTGGCTGCCAGACGTGCGCAATGGCCTGTAAGGTCGGGAACAATTTGCCTGTGGATATCTGGTGGAACAGGATTCTCACAAAAGGCGGCGATATGATCGACACGGCTGGAGGCGAATACCCAAACAACACCTTGGAGTATTATCCGATCGCCTGCCAGCACTGCGAGAACCCCGCCTGCACGAAGATGTGCCCGGTGGGCGCCACCTACAAGGACCCGGAGACGGGAGTCGTCCGCCAGGACTACGACAAGTGCATCGGCTGCCGCATGTGCATGGCCGCATGCCCCTACACGGGCGTGCGCTCCTTCAACTGGGAGGAGCCGAAGTTCTATCTCGATCACGCCATGGGCGATGCGGACGTCTCTCCGCATCAGAAGCACGTCGTGGAGAAGTGCACCTTCTGCTACCAGCGTATAGCTCGCGACGAAGCCCCGCTGTGTATGCAGCTTTGTCCTGGACGAGCTCGGCATTGGGGAGATTTGGATGACCCTGAGTCCGAGGTGTCAAAGCTGATCACGACGCGAGGTTACGAGCAGCTGCTCGAGGACCGCGGCACCCAGCCCAACGTCTACTACCTCGTCTAGGGAGGGGAGAAGGAAATGTCTGAAACAATCGCAACTCCCGTCAAGGGCAGGAACAAGCTTAACGTCGCCATTGTCGTCGCGGTCGTAGTGACCGCGCTTGGCATCGCGCTCTGGGTCTACCAGTTGTCTGCTGGCATGGTGAACACCGGCATGCGAAACCTCGATAGCTGGGGCCTCTACATCATCATGTTCATGTTCTTCGTCGGCCTCTCGGCAGGCGGCCTCATCATCAGCTCCATCCCGAAGGCGTTCGACACGGAGGGCTTCGGCGGCATCTCCAAGGTGGCTGTCTGGACATCCATCTGCGCGACCGTGTGCGCCATCGCCTTCGTCGTGGTCGACCTCGGCAACCCTGTGCGTATCTGGGAGCTCTTCGTCTACTCCAACCTGAGCTCGCCGCTC
>CAZLKG010000145.1:0-3837 GCA_964560045.1 uncultured Slackia sp. | reverse complement strand
GAATGGCCTCGATGTCCGGATCTTCGAGAGTTTTGAGCTCTATCACCCGGGAGCGCGAGATAAGCGCCGAATTGACCTCGAAAAACGGGTTTTCTGTGGTTGCGCCTATAAGCACCACGGTACGGTTTTCCACCGCATGCAGAAGCGAGTCCTGCTGGCTGCGGTTGAAACGGTGTATCTCATCCACAAACAGAATGGTGCGCATTCCATCTCCGAGAAGGCGCCTTTCGGCTCCGCCTATTTCGCGGCGCAAATCGGACACCGTGCCACCAATGGCCGACACCTCCACGAAAGCCGCCTTGGTGGTCTCAGCAATAATGCGCGCGATGGATGTCTTGCCGGTTCCGGCTGGCCCGAACAGGATGATCGAGGAAAGCGCATCGGAGTGGATGGCCAGATTGAGCCAGCTGCCCGGCCCCACCACTTCCCGCTGACCCTCAAGCTCTTCGAGCGTGCGGGGGCGCATTCGTACGGCAAGCGGTGCCACGCTCATGCGGGCAGTGTTGTCTATCTCGGTGAAGAGATTGTCCATGCGCACATGCCTTTCCGGCTACGATCTTTTACGGATCTTGAAGATAATGTAGAGGCTCAACACCGCAGCGCCCAGATACCCCATAAATCCAACGATGGGAACGCCTAACAGCTGCGGCTCCATTCCGGCAGCATAGATAAACGATGAACCGATGAACAGGCCCGCCGTGATTATAGCCAAGCTCAAACGATCGATGATGTGGCCGAGCGTATCCATGGGCTGGTTGGCCTCAGTCAGATCGAACCCCAGTTTGAGCCGTCCTTTTTCAGCCATGTCTAACACGTTGACCAAATGTTCGGGAATCTGTAGTGCTTTGTCCGCCGCACCTGTGGCAGCAATAAGGCGCACCTCCGTCTCCTTCACAGGATCAAAGGTGCGCGACATGTAGCTTTTCACATAGCGCTGCACCACCGCTAAGATGCTGATCTCGGGCGTGAGCGTAATCAGCGTGCCCTGCAGAGAGGCCAGACCACGCACGATCGTCACGAAGCTCTGCGGCATAATCACGCTGGCCTCATCGAGTATGGACATGATATCGTTGAGCAGCTGGACAATATCCATGCTGGATGCATCTTCGGCGCTATAACGGTTAACAAGCGTGGTAAGTTCCTGTAAGAGCTTGCCGTAATTGAGCTTCTTGCCTGGCGTGTCGGAGACACGCCCCCACTCGATGAACAGGTCGGTTAAGGCATGGCCGTCCTGTAGCACCATCGCCTTCATCATGTCATAGAACAGACTGCGTTCATGGGGCGACAACTCTCCCATGATGCCGCAGTCTATCCATACGATTTCTCCACGGTCGCGTTTACCCTCGGCGCGTTCCTCACTGGTGAGGGCGGGACGCACGATGATGTTGGCGGCATGGGGATCAGCATGGAAAAACCCATGTTCAACCATTTGGCGCATATAGGCATCTGCAATGCGATCGCCTATCTCACGCAGGTCGTAGCCCATCTCGCACAAGGCCCTAGGATCTTCCAGTGACAACCCCTCTACGAATTCCATCACCAAAATGGCCTCATTGGAAAGGTCGGGGTATACCTTGGGACAGGTCACGCCAGGATTACCGACGGAATCGCGGGCAAGGCGTAGCAGGTTTTCGCGCTCCGCATTGAAATCGATCTCTTCGCGCACGACACGATCAAATTCGTTTATTACGGTGACGATATCCACACCGGAGATGCGCGAAGCACCCGCCAGATTCATGAGATCGGCGGCGCGCCGCATGAGCTGGATGTCGCGCAGCATATCCTCACGCACATGATCGCGACGGATTTTGACCGCCACAACATCGCCTGAAGACAATGTGGAATTCTGGAGATCGGGCTTTGGTGCGGATGCCTCCTCTTCGCCTTCGGAGGTGTCCCCACAGGTATCAGATGCCTCTTCTTCGTTGTCGGAGGTGTCCCCACAGGTATCGGAGGCTTCCTTTTCACTTTCGAGGGCTTCGCCTTCGGAGGTATCCGCAAAAGTCTCGTTGCTCTCAGACTCCAAGACGCGCAGACGGGCCTTATGAACCTGCGCGACAGATGCCGAACCTAAAGGCGTTTTGCTGATTTCGGAGAAAACCTCGTGATAGTCCCTGCCATAGACCAGACGCAGGCGGCGCTCTATGGCCTCGAACGGCTCAGGAGTGGTGGAACTTCTCAGTGTTTTGAGAGCATCACAGTATTGCTGCGGAAGCATGTCGGAACGCGCGGAAAGAATTTGACCCAGCTTGATGAATGTGGGACCCAAATCTTCAAGCAGCGCAACAAGCCGCTCAGGAGTGAGGCCCTTGGTGATACGGTTGCGGCGCAAAGCACCCACAATTTCGGCAAGGCGGGCGGCAGAAGTCTTGTCGTTGATGCCGCCACGCACAAACTTAACGACGTCTTTGGCGTTAGCCATGCGGCCCTCCATCCCGACAGACACCCGCAGCCTTGACAGTACCTTAGAAGCCTTTCGCTCAGATACCCGTCACCTACCCACTCGATTCCAGGTTGGCACATGCGCTCTTGGTTCTCACGATTTTCTCCTAAGTATTGTAGCCCATTCGCGCTGCCCCGCCGCGCTCCCCGCACCCAATGTCCAGTGCCCAATGCCCAATGCCGCACTTGGTACTCAACGGTCAGTATTGGTATTCAACTTTGGCTTTGTTCTTGATCATCTTTGTGTAGTATTGACCGCAGTGTCCCATCGGCCCACCATCTAAAAAAGCACTACCTGAAAACGAAGAAGGGGGATTCCATGAATCTAAAGCTCATTGATGCCGCCATAGCATCGTATAGCGGCTCAATCGGAAAGGGGGATGCCAGCCGCTTGGCTCTGTTCCGTTCAATATGGGAAGAACAGAACCGGATTGCTTCTGCAACCTCTCCATGGAAGGCACCCGATACTGCACGCGTAGCCGAACTGGCGCAGCAGGAAATTCCGCTTTTTCAGGATACGCCGGTCGCTCTTGATGAGGCACCCTTCGCCAAGGCCGCCGCACTCATCGCCCGCATGCTGGACGATGCCGGCATATTTGCGAACCAGACCGAGCATAGAATGCGTGACATCAACTGGGTCTGCGTGGCAGCTGAGGCATCGCTGGAAACCGCAGGCTCTAAGCCGCCCCACTTTTTGGAGAAGGTGTGTACGCTCCTTGAAAAAGATGCTTTCGGGAGTGAATCAGCGCGTTTGGGAGCCTTGGCAGCCTCACTTGCACTGCGTCCGTTTTTACAAAATGCCGCTGAACATGGCTCAAAGGCGCTCCGGGATGCCGCACCCAGCGCCCATCCCCTCCTGTGTCCCATGTGTGGTACCGCTCCCTCCCTGGCCTGTGTCGCAGGCACCGTGTCCAAAGGAAGGATGCGCACCCTGTGGTGTTCTCAGTGCGGGGCGCAATGGTCTTTTGAGCGTGTACGCTGCGCCCGTTGCGGTACACACAACCAAAGATACCTTCACTTTCACCATATCCAGGGCGATGAGTCGCACCGCATCGCCTCCTGCGACAAATGCGGCGGCTACATTCGCACGATATATGTGGAAGAGGATCATCTGCTGGCTCCTTTCAGCTTTGAGGTCGAAGACGTGCTTACAGCTCGCCTGGATGCAATCGCTGCCGACCCCTCCTTTGCCGCTAGACGTGCAGAGGAGCTTGCTGGCGAATAGGACAAAACGTGACCAACCCCTCTTTTGCCCCTCTTTTGCTAACGGGCGCGAGAAAATCGTGGCGGGCTTTTCCAAGGGCTTTTCCAAGAGCTTTCTAACGGGGGGACTTTCCCAAAGGTTGAATTTCAAAGTCAGCCGAACACCTGGTGACAAGAAGGCGTTTTCGCAGC
>CAZLKG010000144.1:0-3919 GCA_964560045.1 uncultured Slackia sp. | reverse complement strand
ACCTCAAGGGTTCGCCGCAGGCGTGGGCCGAAGACCTCGCGGGCAAAGCGGCGCTCGAGCAGAGCAATTCTGCCTCCCTTCCCGCCTCCATCGACGAGGCGCGCGAAGCTGTAAGTGCTGCAAAAGAGCGCCTTGGTACAACTCAGGAGGCCCTTTCGGAGGCTCGGGTGAGCAAGGGCAAACTCGAGGTGCAGGTGGAGTCCGCCATTTCCACCATTGTGGATCGCTGTGGCGTTCCGCTTGAAACTGCTCTTGCGACTGCCGCGCCCGAAGACAGACCCCAGATTGAAGATGAGGCTTTCAGGTTGCGCCGCCGTCTGTCTTCCATGGGTAGCATTGACTCATCGGCAGCTGCAGAGTATGAGGCTGCCAAGGAACGCCATGACTATATGGCCTCGCAGATAGAGGATATGGAGACGGCACGGCGCGCTCTCGAGCGCATCGTGACAGCGATAGATGAGCGCATGCGTACCCAGTTCGATGCCACCTTCAATGAGGTGAATCAAAATTTCCACGAGATATTCTCCACGCTCTTCCCGGGAGGATCGGCATCTTTAAGCCTGGTAGGGGAAGAGGATTCCGATATCATGGGAGTGGAGGTGAACGCGCAGCCGCGCGGCAAAAAAATAACCAAGCTATCGCTGATGAGCGGCGGAGAAAAAGCCCTCACTGCACTGGCGCTTTTGTTCGCCGTGTACCGCATTCGCAACGCGCCGTTCTACATCCTTGATGAGGTCGAGGCGGCTCTTGATGACAGTAACCTGCGCCGCCTGATGTCCTACCTCCAAACGCTGCGCTACGAGACCCAGCTCATCATGATCACACATCAGCGGCGCACGATGGAGGTATCCGATGTGCTCTATGGCGTTTCAATGCAGGCCGATGGAGTGACTAAGGTTATTTCTCAAAAAATTGGGGAGGCACTGCCGCACGCCGGATAGAACACCTCGCCAGGATCCACGGAAGGGATGAAACAGATGGCACTTTTTGAGCGCATGAAGGCCACTTTAGCCCAAAGCCGAAAACGACTCCGCGAATCGCTCAACATTCTCCTTGATGCGGGTCCCGAAGTGGATGATGATTTTTGGGATGACCTCGAAGAGACCCTTATTCTGAGCGATATAGGTGCCACTGCTGCCGCAAAGATCGTGGGCGAATTGCGTGAAGATGCCAAACGTGCGGCCATGCCCGATGCGGCCTCCGTAATAGCTGAGCTCGAGAGACGCATTGCGGATACCTTTTTCACCTCCGATTCGCGCCTGCTCAATCAGCGTCCCCTCTGCGTGCTCTTCGTTGGAGTAAACGGCTCGGGTAAAACCACTACCATCGGCAAGTTTGCCGCAAAGGCTGTCGCACAGGGCTCCAACGTGGTCTTGGGAGCCGCCGATACCTTCCGTGCGGCTGCTATAGAGCAGTTGGGGGAGTGGGCTCGTCGAAGCGGGGCAGCCATCGTTGCGCGCGAGCGGGGTAGTGATCCCGCAAGTGTTTGCTACGAAACGATAGGGGTTGCCGAGCGCAACGAAGCCGATCTGGTGCTCATCGACACCGCTGGTCGTCTGCACACCTCTGACGATCTGATGCGCGAGCTTCGCAAGGTGTGTGACGTGGTGCGCAAACGCAGCAAGGTTTCGGTGGTCACCGTTTTGGTCATTGATGCCACCACGGGACAAAACGGTCTTTCCCAGGCACGCGTGTTCAATGACTTTCTCGATATTGATGGCATGATCATAACCAAGCTCGACGGTACGGCCAAAGGAGGCATCGCCTTAGCTATTTCACACGAACTCCGGATTCCTGTGCTGAAGATAGGTATGGGTGAGGGGTTAGAGGATCTACAAGACTTCGACCCCCATGATTTCGCCCGTGCGCTCGTGGATCATGAGTGAGGATCATAAGTGAGGGTAAGTAAGGAAGAGTGCCTGCGAGCTGAGATGAGGGATTTCGCTCATACGCTTGTGGCTGTTTGTGACTCGTGACTCGTGAGCACTGAGGGTGCTACCTTGGCATGGTGACCATGGCGTATGTTATCCCCAATTGCCTTTCGAGAAGATCCAGGTATTCTTGCGCGCTCATTACGCGCGGTTCGCCTTCGCTGTTTTCCTCTGCCGCTCTTCTAAGGTTCAATCGCAATCTTTTTTCATCGAAAAGAGGCTTGTGGGATGGGTCGGATGTATGCCGTGCGCGCCCCCTGTTGATCGAATCCGGATACTGGCTGTCAGGTGAAGCAATTATCACGGGTACCTTATGGCGAAGGGCACCTCTCAGCAGCAGCTCTTCTTCAAAACCGTCTTCTTTATCATTGACGATTGCCCTCGTATCGGCATCACCTGTCATGCACACATGAATCACCGCTAATGCCTTTCTCAGCCGTGCGATTCGTATCGAATGCGCCACGCCAGAATTGCACTGAAGCTCCCAGAAAAGCCGTGAGAGCTGTGCTGATGAGATCCACGCACGAAGCTCTCTCAAGCGTGCCAGCAGAAGCAGAAAAATAAGCTGATCGCAGGAGGAATGCGCGCCATCCGATGGATTACAGCAAAGGCAGCGCGCAAGCGTGCCCGCCTCTATGAGCACTTGATTCAGGGGCCAGTGACGCGACACTCCTGCGTTTTTCACATCTGTTCCTTCCCATGAGATTCCAGATCTTAGAAATCGAAGAGATCCTTCAACTCCACACCAAGTCCGTCCGCTATTTTGGCGAGGGTGGAAAGCGTTGCGTTTGCTTGCCCTTGCTCGATCTCGTAGATGTAGGCATGATCGAGTCCGACTATCAGAGAGAGGCACCTCAGTGAAAGGTTCTGCTCTCTTCTCAGCCCATGTATCCTCACGCCTACCATGGTGCGAGCGTATTTCGTGTCGTTTTTATCCATAGAAATATAGTAGGACAGAAGAGACGCCGAAGATCATTCGGTTCTTCAACCTTTATTGATAGGCTTAAATTTTTTGTTTCACTTATGCTTTAGGGCTTCGAGATCGCCCTGACGTTCTTCCTTGGTGCCTTTCTCAGCTCCGCTGCGGCGCGCTCTGAGGGGTTGCGTAGGTGATGCGTTGTTCATCCGCCAAGATAATGTTTTCGGAGGGTTTGGGAAGTGAGGATTTTTCCTGTACCCTGAAACTTCCTGCCGTGGGTAGTTTGTATACCTGGACGAATTCACTTCCGTTGGTCCAAATGCCCAGCCGTGCATGAGGTTCAAGCCCAAGATAGATTTTCAACTGGTTGATGCCGTGTTCTCTCGATGGCTCCTTGCATTCGATGAGGGCGATGACGTGCTCATAGTTACCCACGTTGTATGCGTTGTCGAAAAGTGCCATGTCAACGGGGTAGCCCTTGAAACTATGCCTGGCTTCGTGCCTAGAGGCATCTGATGGTGTTTTGGGTACGCGCCACTTTGGGTACGCGCCACTCGGCCTCGTCCGAACCAGGAGAGGGGAGTAAATCGGTGCTCTTTCGACACACAGCTGTGCCCTCGCACGGCAAATCGCCACTGTGCTAGACTGAAACGCAAAAAAGCGTTGATCCCGGTAACAAGCGATCTTGGCAGCAAGGGATCCTGGCAACGAGGAGAAGGGGTATAGCATGGACAAAGCCGCACCCCCCCCCCCTCATGGCAGTAGACACCTCCGAAGCTTTCACGTGCGCGGCAACGGATGCGATGCCCAACGTCGATAAAGCTGCAGCAGGTAGCGCGAACGGAACTATTGACGCTCTCGCCACCTGACAGGAAACGCGAGATGACGCGCAGACAACTCGACGCACTCATCCTGGGTACATACCCAGGAGTTCTGTTACAAGACGACCAATCTCGTCTAGTAAGACAACCCTAGATTGGAATCTATCTCACCTCAAAGGCAGGAGTAGACCGCCATCGCAGCAGATAATCTGACCCTGTGTGTAGCGGCAGGCGTCTGAGCATAAATA
>CAZLKG010000143.1:0-3968 GCA_964560045.1 uncultured Slackia sp. | reverse complement strand
CCGCAGCATCCGCAGCGGCGCACTCTACTCAGCAACCGCCAACGTTGCCTTTTTCCATCAGCGATCTTTTCCATCACCGATCTTGTATCGCTTATCCAATCAGTACTGCGTCTTAGAGCTTGTTACGACAGCACTTGCTACGACAGTACTAGCCATCGGGAGTAAGCTTGCCAAAGTCATCAAGGAGATTCGCTCCTTTAACCCCGTCTTCGGCGGTGATCGCTTCAACAATTTCCTTCAAATCTCCCCGGTCCTGAGCATCGGGAAAATAGAGCGTCACCATGACAGAATCATTTGCCCCGTCCATGAACATGTAGTAGTCACTCACCCAGACTGCGCCGTGCTTTTCAGCTATCTCATGTGCGTCATATTCGCCACAGGTAAACCAAACCGTCAGGAAGCCCACCACGTACTCCCCATCTGAGTCGGAAGCATAGCTGCGCTCCACGTAGTTCTCCCAACCACCATTAAACACATCCGTAATGAGTGAAGTGTATTCTTCGATTGTGTCATAGTCGTAATCCTTCAGCGCACCCTCGCCGTTAGGGCCGATGTAACCCAGTGATTGACCAGGCCATTCTTCATCTTCGGCTTGGGTGCCGCTGTCACCAGTTTCAGATTGGTCCTCTTCATCACCCGTTTCAGACTGCTCCTGCTCAGCATCGGTAACATCCTGTATTTCACTCGCTGAATCCTGCTCGGCGTCAGTAACGTCCTGTATTTCACTCGCTGAGCCCTGCGCAGCATCCGAACCGTCTTGATCTTGGTCTTGGCCCGCACTCCACGGGCTCCACAAGGAAATCCCTGCCACAAGCACAACAAGCAGAAGCGCGCAAACGGCAATCGCCGCGCGTTGTGGCCCGCGCCGCTGCTTGCCTTGCTGCCTGCGTTGCGGCTCGCGCTGTTGCTCGCATTGCGGCTCGCATTGCGGCTCGCCGTCTTTTTTCTCGGCATCGTCCATAGCGTTAAATCCTCCAGAACTTCCAGAGCACCCACTTGGGCCAGCCCACGTACTCACGAGCGTTCTTGAAGAAGGCGCGGTAATAACTCTTTACGCGCTCATAATCCTTGGAATCGAGCGGCTTATCCCCGTAGCAAACATCCATGTACAAGATCGTTACCTCAACAAAATCGACCCCACCGGTATTACGGGTAAAGGGCTGCATCGTTTTACGAAACCCGAGTGCAAATTCAAGCGGCGTCAAATAAGCGGGTTTTCTGATCTTCATGCGCCGTAAGCGCTCCAAGAAGAAGGTGTAGAGATACCACATGCGATATGCGGAAGATGCATTCTCGATCTTTTTCAATCGTCGCTCTCTCATGGCTCTGCGCCCAAGAATTATCCCCACGATAAGAAGTATCAGAAGTATCGTGATTATGATGGTAGCTAAGCGAATTATCAGATAGTTGATCTGGTTGGACTCTGCCTCCGATGCATCGAAATCAAACGCCTTAGATATCTGCGAAAGCAGGCCGGAAATCTGTGCCAAGAGGCCTTCAGAGGCCTGGCCCTCCCCTTCGGCATCATCATTGGTTTCTTCCGGATCGTTATCGTTGGTTTCGCTGGTCGTGTCATCGCCTATGACGGCGAAGTCCGTATACACCCCTTCATGTTCAGAAATAGGAGCCGATACGTAGTTCTGGAAGAACTTTAGCTCAGGGGTTTCGATTCCCATGCTATCGAGCACACCGTAGAAAACACCCAAACCAAACAGCACGCATACGGCACCCACAAGGGTGGAAAACACAAAGGCTCCCAAGAAGGTGGTTCGTTTGAGTCGCTTAGCCGAATACACACTCTGCCGATAGCACTGATAGACAAACAGCATGCCCACACCCAAAAGCATGCACACAAACGCCGGGAGCCACGGCTCGCTTTCCATCCAGTCGCGGTAGAGAAACTGCACCGTTCCTGTCGCGATCACGCATCCCGCCATGAGAATCACAAGTCCCGCCGTGCGGCGTGAAAGCAGAAATACCAGCACAGGAATAACAACCGCGATCATGGCGAAAATCACGTAGTTCTCATCCACGTCGTTTACAACACGAGTTGGCGCAACAAGAAGCACACCCAACACTTTTTGGCTTTGGGTGAACATGGGAATATCCGATGGCGTGAATGCAGCAGCCACGCCGATAATCACAGCAGCAATAAGCGCTGTAATTATGGCCGAAGGAATGAGCGCCTTTTTGCTCCACCCGCCAAGAAAGAGCGCTATGAGCAAAGGAGCCGTAATTGCTATCAACAGCGCAACATTTCCCCGATAATCTCCCGCGCTGTAAAAGGCATAGGAAACCGTGAAGGTAAGGCTCACGCTCACCATGAGCACCATGATAAAGTCAAACAGCGACGACTCTAAGAACAGGCGCAGGCGCGTTTTCGGGGCAATCTTGTCCGAAAGGCGCGCGGCATCATTGCGCTCCGCTCGCGCTGCCTTGGCCTCCGCTGCCTTGGCCTCCACCGCCTTGGCCTCCGCCGCCTTGGCCTCCGTTTTATCCGAAGGCTTCGATTGAGCTTTTACCCTGTCCTCCTTGCTCATGCTCTCACCCCCTTAAGCTCATCAGCGCTTGTAAGCACCACATAGCCTATACCCGCCTCATCCAAGCGAGCCAAGGGCGCTGCCCATCTGTCTCGATCGCGGCCTTCAAGCCCGCGCGGAGCCACGGCAAATACAATAGGACTGCGGTGACGCAACTTGGCATCGATCACTGCAGAAATCATTTCAGGCCCGATATTGGCGGTACATACCGCAAGGTTGTTTTGGCCGTACTGCGACATCGCCTGTCGCCTTACAAGATCAAGCGCGCCAATCTGCATCGAGGCATCGCCGGAAAAGCGAGGCATCTGGGCGACAATCTTGGGCAAATCGCTTTTGCGCCAGCTCGCAACCCTCACGGGCTCCCCATACCGATCACAAAAGTGGACCTCGATCTCCATACCCTGTTCCCGCGCGTACTGCGCAAGCGAAAAGGCCGTTTCCACCACGCAGTCAAACATGCTCATGAGTTCATTGCTGCTTTTGCTGGGCCCATAAAAATCAAGCAGCACAGCCACGCCGGGATTGCTATAAGCCTCGTACTGCCGCGTAAAGTAATGTTCGGTTCGTGCCGAAAGCTTCCAATGGATGGTTTTGAGTGGGTCGCCTGGCGCGTAGTCGCGCACGCCGGCATAATCCAGCGAGTCGGAGAAGGTGGTTCTGAGCGCCTTGGTCGTTTCGAGCGTAGCTTCGTTGGAAAACTCTATGCGCTCTATGGGAACCAATCGGGGTGTCACCTGCACGTTGGTGTGATGTGGCCCCGCGAGCGTTGCCGAAAAAAGGCGCAGGTAATCGGTGATCACCACGCGGTCCAGACCAGCAGCATAGGTGCCGATATGCTCAAAGCGCGTGGTGAAATCCATATCGTATTTTTCAAAGGGAGAAAGCGCCATGGTGGTCATGGCCTCACTCACCGTAGAACCGTACAAATCGGCTACAAAAAAGTACGCCTCTATGCGGAAGAAAAACAAGGGAGTTCTATTGCGAAAACGCACCGTGAACTTCACATCGCACCCGCGCTCGCAGCTGCTCAGATCGGTCTTTTCATACATCACCAAGCCACGCTTGAGAACCTGGAGATAGAAAAACGCTCCCAGAATGGCTGCGGCACAGGCTATAAAAGGCGTCCACCCGATAGCCGTGGCCCGATAGTCCTGGCTGCCCACCACGAGCGCAAGCGCCAAACACGAACCAAGCACGACCACGCATGCAAGCGTTTTGAGCGCTATGCTGCGCCGCACACGCTTGCGCTGAGCAGCACTCATGCGTTTTGTACCGCGTATCGCCTTGGCGCGCCGGCGAGCGCGCGAGGTCTGAGCTTTACGACGCCCGGCGGAGTCGCTGCGCTGCTTGGCAGACGTACTGCTCGGCTTGGCTGACGTCTTCGTCTGAACAGGGTCACGCGTCGGAGTTTCGCTCTGTTTCGTCGTT
>CAZLKG010000142.1:0-4065 GCA_964560045.1 uncultured Slackia sp. | reverse complement strand
CAACCGCTCGCGGCGGGTAAACGCACTTCGCGGCTCATTGGGAATCCAACACTAAGTTTTGTCGCCGGAGCCGCCCCGCGCAGGGCGCGCCTCCGGCGTCTTAGATTCCCAAGTATCGCTGCAGGTCACTCCATTGTGCTGCTGCCTGGGTGTAGCCCTGTTCGTAGAGATCCAACAGCTTTTCTCTGTCGTGTTCCATAGCGCCTACGGTCACAGGGCTCACCGGGCGAATCATAAAAACCTCTCCTGCCTCGTGCAGGCGTTCAATCCAGCGGCAGCAGCGGTTGTATTCAAAATGTCTGTGCGCCACGCGGTCTACAAACAGTGGGTAGCCGGAATATATGCGCCTGATAAGAGGCATGGTTTTGTCAGGCTTTTTGCGATAGCTTGCATCCTGAGTGAGTACCACAATATGCTTGCGCGTGCTGCCCACGAGCATCGAGTGCAGAAGGGGGATGCTGTCGCAGGTTCCCCCATCAAGAAGTTTTTTGCCGTCGGTTTCCACTATCTTGCTGAGCAATAGCATACTTGCCGAGGCAAGCAGGTATTTCGTATCATGCCCGTTTTCCAGGGTATGGTAGTCGGCCTCGCCGAGTTCGAGATCGCTTGATACTACGGTGAGCTTCATGGGAGAGCGGTCAAAACTTTCGTAATCAAACGGGTCAAGCCTATTGGGAATGTCGTCAAACATCAGATCCACACCTATCGCGCTGCCCGTGAGTGCGAAGTTGCGCATGGAGAGGTAACGGTGGTCGTCACAGTATTTGGTATTGAGAAAACACGTGCGTCCAAACTCTCCCGCCACGTAGTTGTAGCCACACAGGGCACCTGCGCTTGTGCCCAGGACGTTTTTGCACCACAGGCCGTGTTCCATGAAGAAATCCAACACACCGGCACTAAACTGTGCACGCATCGCGCCACCTTCGAGAATGAGGTTGACGTCCAGAATTTTGCAGCCTTCCCATGCAGGTTTGGTGTTGAGTTCGGGGGGTGAAGGGGATGTGCTCATATGCGCCTCCAATCATGTCCGCAAGGCTATGGTCACACAGGATGCCTTGCCGGTCAACGCGTATGCCGCACGGTAGTCAAAGTGATGTATGCTAGGATTCACTATTCATGCGCAAACTCCGCCTAAACATGACGTGAGGACTAGACTCGGATTTGGAAGGAGGATGGTCACGTGATGGAGGGCATGGCTGCATTGCGGTGCCACCGGCACCCTTCCCGTCGGACTGTAGAGAGGTGAATTATGCCTGGAAACGCTCACTGTGATGTTGTTGTGATCGGGCAGGGTCCTGCGGGGATGACAGCAGCCCTGTACGTTGCGCGCGCGGGGCTTTCCGTGGTCGCCTTCGAGCGCATGGGGCCGGGTGGTCAGATGAGCAGCACAGAGCAGCTGGACAACTACCCCGGCTTTGCCGAGGGGGTTGACGCGTTTGATCTGGCGCTTGCCATGAACGCACAGGCCGTCCGTTTTGGTGCGCAATCGGTAAGCGAGGAAGTTGCCTCGCTTACGCTTGCCACCTCGCCTAAGCGTATAGTCTGCGCTTCAGGAAACACCTACACTGCAGATGCCGTTATTTTGGCCATGGGTGCTACGCCGCGACCCTTGGGTATCGATTGCGAGTCTGAGCTTGTAGGGCGCGGTGTCTCGTATTGTGCTACCTGTGATGGTGGCTTTTTCCGTGACAAGGTGGTTGTGGTTGCAGGGGGCGGAAACACCGCCGTCTGTGATGCGCTCTATCTCTCGCGTATCTGCTCCCATGTTCATCTGGTGCATCGGCGCGAGGTACTGCGGGCCGATGCGGTATATACCCGCCCGCTTGCCGAGCTTTCCAATCTCACGATGCATTTGAACTGCGTTGTTGATGCCCTGCATGATGAAGGTGGTTCACTTAGTGCGCTCGATGTGCGCAATGTGGCGACGGGAGCCATCAATACGCTGTCAGCCAAGGCGCTTTTTGTGGCCGTGGGCATGCAGCCCTGCACGGCCATCCTGGAGGGGACGGGCATCGATCTGGACGGGGCAGGCTATGTGGTGGCACCTGAAACGGGGCAGACCAGCTTGCCGGGCGTATTTGTTGCCGGTGATGTGCGCACCAAGACCCTACGGCAGGTGTCCACGGCGGTGGGCGATGGTGCCAATGCGGCGAACGCTGCCTTTGAGTACCTTTCGCTGAAAAGCTAGTCCCGCAGATCTTGTCGATGGCGAGGTTCAAGGCGGTCTGCCCGCTTTGTGCTGCCCGCTTTGTGCGAACATTATTGCTTGTGAGATTAGAAGGCCGTGGAGGGAGGCTCCATCATGCTCACCCGTAGGGGTTTTGTGTCGTTTGCTGTCACATCTGTTGCCGCGTATGGCGCGCTTGGAGCGGCGGGCTGCTCATCCTTTCGGGAGACCGATCAATCCGGTGCGGGGGAGGAAAGCTCCACTCCCCAGATGAAGATCGGTACGCTACAAACCGAGGACTCCTTGCCGTTTTGGGTAGCCGAGGATCTTTCCCTCTATGCTGAGGCAGGCGTTGAGGTCGAAATCATTACCTTCCAAAGCGCCCAAGAGCTCTCCGCCGCATTCGTTGCAGGCGAAATTGACGGAGCTATGACCGATATTCAGGTGTCAGCGACCTTGGCGGCGAGTGGCATTGCCGTAAACCTTTCGTGGGTTACGCTGGGAACCACGCCCGAACAGGGTCGATTCGGCATTATGACCTGTCCTGAGTCGGGCGTTGATAGCCTGAGTGATTTGGCAGGTGTTCCCATTGGGGTAGGTTCAAACACGGTTCCCGAATACGTGATGGATCGTTTGATGGAGGCTGCGGGGGTGCCCTCAGATCAGATCGTCGCAGAGGAAATAAAAAAACTGTCTGTTCGCTATGAGTCCATGGCCAACAATCAGGTGGCTGCTGCATCGTTGCCCGGTAGCTTGCTCGCACTGGGCGAGGCGAGTGGTATGGTGCTGCTTGCCGATGACACCCAGGGTGACAACATAAGTCAGTCGGTGTTCGCTGTGAGCCAGGCATGGATTTCTGAAGGTGGTCAACAGGCGCTCGACGCGGTTTGCGAGGCGTGGGACGCTGCCGTGACGCAGCTCAACGACGATCCGGAGAGCTTTCGTACCCTTCTCGTGGAAAAGGCGGCCCTGTCTGATGTCGTGGCCGACACCTATCCCATTTCGACCTATCCTGAGGCGACTCTTCCCGGTGCAGACATGGTGAATTCTGTACTCTCCTGGATGCAGGAGAAGGGCTACCTGACAACAAGCGTGACCTACGATTCCCAAACGGGAACGCTGTCCGCACCATAAAGTCATAAAGGTGCCACCGCCCTTTTCTCTTAAGCGTATTGTCTGGGCCGGACTGGGTTTCACCACGCCACCGGCCTGGCGCACCGGCTGCTGCGCCGTAGCGGGTCGTATCTGCTACGAGGCGCGGAATGTGTTTTTCCCTGGCGCAGCGTTTGGGGTGTCGTGGTAGTATGCCACCTCGGCATTCATTAAAGAGAGAACCGTTTTGGCAGCTGCTTTGGCATCTGCTGGGCGGAAAGCGATACGAAGGAACATCATGCGCGACAAACTCGAAAAAATCATCGAAGGCTACGCTGAGCTTCAGACTAAACTGGGCGATCCCGCCGTGCTTGCCGATCAGAAAGAATACGCCCGCCTGTCCAAGGAATATGCGGCCCAAGGCCCGCTCGTGGCTAAAGCGCGCGAATACATCCAAGCCTGCGATGACATTGACGATGCCAAAGACATGCTCTCCGATAGCGACTTGAGAGAACTCGCACAGGAGACCATCGCCGGTGCCGAGGCCAGACTCCCCCGGCTTGAAGAAGACATCAAACTCATGCTCATTCCCCATGATCCGGCGGATGAGAAGGACATCATCGTGGAGATCCGTGCAGCCGCCGGTGGCGATGAGGCCGCTATTTTTGCGGGGGATCTGTATAAGATGTACATTCGCTTCTGCGAGACAAATCGCTGGAGGGCAGAGACCATGGATGTGTCGCCTTCTGAGGCGGGTGGCTATAAGGAAATTCAGTTCAAGGTAAAAGGCGATCACGTGTATTCGG
>CAZLKG010000141.1:0-4070 GCA_964560045.1 uncultured Slackia sp. | reverse complement strand
GGAGGCTCCGCCGCCGGTGGAGATGAAGGTCATTCGCTCGGCCATGCCAAACGCATTCACAGCTGCCACGCTATCCCCGCCACCTATGATGGTCACGGCCTGCTCATTGTGCGCCACGGCCTCACACACCGCCTGCGTACCATGCGCGAAGGGCTGCATTTCGAACACCCCCATAGGGCCGTTCCAAAAGACCGTGGCGGCACCTGTGATGGCCGAGGCGTAGATCGCTTCTGTCTTAGGACCTATGTCAAGGCCCATCATGTCGGCGGGAATGGAATCGACAGCACAAGTGAGAGTGGTCGCATCTTCGGCTATCCTGTCTGCCGCAACCACGTCCACGGGCAAAAGCAGCTCACAACCAAGGGCTTTGGCCTTGTCCATCATCGCGCGAGCGCGTTCTACCCAGCCCGCCTCCTTGAGGGAGGTTCCTACATCAAAACCCTGAGCTAAAAGGAAGGTGAAGCACATGGCACCACCTACGATGATAACATCGGCCTTCTCTATGAGGGCATCTATGACGCCCACCTTGTCGGAGACCTTAGAGCCGCCAAGGATGGCGACGAAGGGACGCCTGGGTTGGCCGAGCATGTCAGAAAGTACGGAAACCTCACGTGAGAGAAGATATCCGGCGTATGAGGGGAGCAGATGAGCCACGCCTGCAGTGGATGCATGGGCGCGATGCGCCGTGCCGAAGGCATCGTTGACGTAAATATCCGCAAGCGATGCGAGATCTTGGCAGAAAGCCTCATCATTTTTCTTCTCGCGCGGATCGAAACGCAGATTTTCGAGCACGAGAATCTGGCCGTCTTGCAAGGCATTGGCCTTGACACGAGCATCCTCACCCACGATGTCGGAAGCCATCACCACCGGCGCGTCCACCAGATCCGAGAGGCGCGTGGCAGCGGGGGCGAGCGAGAATCGCTCCTCGTAACCGACGCCTGATGGCCGACCCAGATGGCTCATGAGAATGACGCGGGCTCCCGTACCTATAAGATGCTCAATCGTAGGCAATGCAGCCCGGATGCGCGTGTCATCGCTCACAAAGCCGTCTTTGACGGGCACGTTGAAATCGACGCGAACCAGCACACGTTTGCCGCGCACCCAAGCTGCATCAAGCTCTTTGACCTCGACCATATCGCCTCCTCAGGGGAAACACATCAAACCGTGCTCACTTCTCCACCGAAAGGATACCTCCCTCTCAAAAAAAGAGAGCACCCCAAACGCCACGAGACATAAAAACCTCTGCCGGAAATTTGCGGGGCCTAGGAGAGCAAACGCAGCTCCGTACTCCCCTGAGCACGGAGCTGCGCCGCAAAAGCGAAGTGAAGCCTCATGGGATTTCTTAGAGCAGAATCTTGACCAGATCCTTCACGCGATTGGAATATCCCCACTCGTTGTCGTACCAAGAGACAAGTTTCACAAAATCGCCCAGCTCGCCCATAACCTGGGTGAGCTGGGCGTCAAAGATGGAGGAATGGGAGTTGCCCACAACATCTGCCGATACGATAGGATCATCGGTATATTCAAGAATTCCCTTGAGGGAGCCTTCAGCCGCAGCTTTCATGGCATCGTTGATCTCTTCTTTGGTCACTTCGCGCGAAAGTTGCACGGCAAGATCGACCATGGATCCGTCAGGAACGGGTACACGGGTAGCAAAACCGTCGAGCTTTCCCTTGAGTTCAGGCAGAACAAGCGACACAGCACGGGCGGCTCCGGTGGTGGTGGGAATGATGGACAGCGCTGCGGCGCGAGCGCGTCGCAGATCGCTGTGGGGCAGATCGAGGATTTTCTGGTCGTTTGTATAGGCGTGGACAGTGTTCATATAGCCGCGCTCAATGCCGAAGTTGTCGAGAAGCACCTTGGCCATAGGCGCTAAGCAGTTCGTTGTGCACGACGCATTGGAAATGATGTGATGGACATCTTTGTCATAATCCTGATCGTTTACACCCATGACCACGGTGATATCCTCACCCTTAGCCGGGCAGGTGATAACGACCTTTTTTGCTCCGCTTTCGATGTGCTTGGATGCCAGCTCGCCGGTCTTAAAGATGCCCGTGGAGTCCACCGCGACATCAATACCCATATCACCCCAGGGAAGTTTGGAGGGATCCCGCTCGGAGAGGGCAATGACCTTGTGACCGTCGGCGATGAAGCCATCTTCAACGACCTCGACCTTCTCGAAGGCCTGCCCATGAACGGAATCATATTTGAGTAAATGGGCGACTGCGGAAATATTCCCCAAGTCATTGGCGGCGACGACATCGATTTCGGGATCGTTGGCCATTGCACGATAAACAAGACGTCCGATGCGGCCAAAGCCATTGATGCCAACCCTGATTGCCATGTTCCTTGCCCCTTTCTAGGATACGCATGTCGCAGCGATTATAAGGCCGCCCGTCTTGCGCGCAAAGATGCCCTGCGTAAACGGCTCAAAATGCCACCATGAGCACAGATGAGAAACCACAGATGCATCCAAGATGCGGGCGGTAAAACCGAGAATGCACGAAGCCGCAGCCCACTCCTATTGCTCGCCCATCATGTCTTGGAGTTTTTTGAGGTCGCTCATCCTCATTCCGGCCAAGCCTGCAACGTTGAGCCGCTGCCTGCGCCCTTTGCCCTTGCCTTTCTTGCCTCTCTTGCCCTTTTTGGTGCCCAAGCTGTGCTCCGTCGCATCTGCGGCAGGCATCAGCTTGCGCATCATCTTCTTTGTCTCGTTGTACTGCTTCATAACATGGTTAACATCCTGCACGGTAACACCTGCGCCTCGGGCGATGCGCATACGGCGACTGCCGTTGAGGATGTCGGGATGGGCGCGCTCCTGTTTGGTCATGGAGAAGATGATGGTTTCCATACGATCGAGCGCACCTTCATCCACCTGCCCCGAAGCCATGGCCTTATCGCCGCCAGGCAGTGCGCTGAGAAGTTTGCTCACTCCGCCCATCTTTTTGACCTGTTTTTTGATTTCCAAGAAGTCATTGAGGTTGAGCTGCGCTCGCTGCATACGCTCAGCGGTGGCAACTTCTATCTCCTCGGAGCGAATCTTAGTCGCACTCTCTATGAGGCTTACCACGTCCCCCATACCGAGGATGCGCTTGGCCATGCGGTCGGGATAAAACTCTTCTAAGCTGTCGGGCTTCTCCCCTGCGCTGATAAACTTGATGGGCTTGCCCGTGACCTGCTTGAGCGAAAGCGCACCACCGCCGCGGGCATCTCCGTCCATCTTGGACATAATCACGCCGTCGAAATCCACGCGCTCCAAAAACGCCTGGGCAACATTGACCGCGTCCTGGCCGGTCATGGCATCCACTACCATGAGAACCTCTTCCGGCTCCACAGCAGCCTTGATGGCTTCAGCCTCCGCCATCATTTCCTCATCCACATGCAAACGACCAGCGGTGTCCACGATTACCACGTCGCGCAGGTTGTCGATGGCAAAGCGCACGCCCTCCTCGGCTATCCTCACCGGATCTTTGCCCTCGCCGCGAAACACCTTCACACCTATTTCATTCCCGAGTGTCTGCAGTTGATCCGCAGCGGCGGGACGATAGACATCGCAGGCCACGAGCAGAGGGCTGTGACCCTTGCCCTTGAGTAGATAGGCGAGCTTGGCCGCAGCCGTAGTTTTGCCCGATCCTTGCAATCCCACCACCATGATCACGTTGGGAATGCGGCTGGAAAGTTGAAGTTTCGCGCTGTTTTCGCCCAAGAGGCGCACAAGTTCATCGAGAACCACCTTGATGACATTTTGCGCGGGAGTAAGCGAATTGAGCACTTCGGCGGTCAGGCAACGCTCTTTGGATGCCGCGATAAAGGACTTGACCACCTTGAAGTTAACATCGGCTTCAAGAAGGGCCATGCGAATCTCACGCATAACGGAATTGATGTCCTGCTCGGTAAGAAAGCCCTTGGATTTGAGGCCGGAGAAGATGTTTCGGAGTCGTTCAGAAAGGCTGTCGAACATACGGACTCCTTGTCTCGTATCCCAATTCCTCAACGGTTCCTCAGCGGAGACCCACATGATCCTAGCAGAGACCAATTAAAAGCCCCTCCGCAGAGGGGCGAGCAATCCT
>CAZLKG010000140.1:1393-4072 GCA_964560045.1 uncultured Slackia sp. | reverse complement strand
CCTATTCGATGGTGGTTATCATGTCGTTTTTGTTTTTTTTTATGATGGCCATCATGCTACCGCGTGCCGATGTTGCCGCCGAGCGCGTGAATGAGGTTATCGCAGCTGAGAGTTCGATTTTTGATCCTGCCGACCCCGTCGAACTTGCTGGCGTTGCCGGTTCGAATCGCCTCAGCCGCGCTGCTGCTCCGAACCGCTCCACCGAAGATATCGCTAAGTCTGCCGTTCCGCAAACTCCTTCTCTGCAGGCTCATACAGGTCATGGCCATACGAAAACTCCCTCAAGTTTCGTCGAAGATGCCGATGAATCCCAGGGATCGCCACAGCCCTGCGGCGCACGGATTGAGTTTCGAGACGTGGTTTTTTCCTACGACAAGGATAGCGAACCTGTGCTGCGTGGCATAAGTTTCACGGCTGAATCGGGAGGAACCCTTGCCATCATAGGGCCTACGGGTTCGGGAAAATCCACCGTACTCAAGCTTATTGAGCGCTTTTATGATGTGGATGAGGGTGCCGTACTTATAGACGGAATTGACGTGCGCAAGCTGCGCCAGCACGACCTCAGGCGCCAGTTGGGCTACGTTCCTCAGAAGGCATTTCTCTTTTCTGGTACCGTGGCCGACACCATCCGCTACGGTGCGATGGATGCCTCCGATGAGGATGTAGCACGCGCCGCCGACATCGCGCAGGCGACCGATTTCATCCTCGCAAAAGAGTCGGGCTTTGACTCAGGCATCGCAGAAAGAGGCACCAACGTTTCGGGTGGCCAACGCCAACGTCTTTCCATTGCGCGCGCAATCGCGACATCCGCTCGCGCATATTTGTTCGACGATAGCTTCTCTGCCCTTGACTACGCCACCGATGCACGCCTACGTGCAGCGCTCGCCAACCGTCTTGGGGGTGCCACCAAAATAATCGTATCCCAGCGCATCTCCACCGTGATGGATGCCGATCGCATCGTTGTGCTCGATGAGGGGCGCATGGCAGGTATTGGCACTCATGCAGAGCTTTTGCGCACGTGCCCAACGTATTGCGAGATTGCCGAATCTCAGTTGTCTGCGGCTGAGATAGCTCGCACAAGCGCACAAAAACAAGGGCGGCATCACACACATGCCGATGTCCGTCTACCGGAGATAGCCCACATGGACACACAAGAGCAAGGTGTTTCGGTGGGGGAGAACTCCCGCGATCTGTCGGCAGAAGAGAGAGGGAAAGGGGGTGATGCTTCATGAGCGCACACGCGACAGGTGTCGCTTTAACATCTCGGCGCTACGGAAGACCTGCGGGTCCAGGCCCCGCGGGTCCCGGTCCCGTTGGCCCAGGTCCGGCAGGTCCCGGTCCAGCAGGCATGATGCCGGGCGAGAAGGCATCCAACTTCAAAGGCTCCATGATGAGGTTTTTTGGATTCATGAGCGAGTTCAAATGCGTCATCGCCGTGGTCATCGTATTCGCCTTGGGTTCTTCGGCCTTCGGTATCGTTGGTCCTAAGGTGCTTTCTGTGGCTACGACGGAGCTTTTCGAGGGTGTGACCGCCAAAGTGTCGGGTACGGGTGGTATCGACTTTGATGCCATCACGAAGATCCTTCTGACCACGCTGGCAATTTATGCGGCATCGGCCCTTTGTTCCTTCGTGCAGAGCTGGAATATGTCGCGCGTATCACAGCGAGCCTGTTATCTTTTGCGCAGGCGTATCGCCGATAAGATGGATCGTCTGCCCATGGCCTATTTCGAGAAGTCGAGCACAGGCGATGTACTCTCGCGTATCACTAACGACGTTGATACCCTGGGCCAAAGCCTCAACCAGGGGGTCACACAGCTCATCGGCGGCATTGCCACCGTTTTAGGCGTGGTGGTCATGATGCTTTCTATCAATGTGCTTATGACCTGCATCGTGCTCTTGATCGTGCCGGTATCGCTGACTCTGGTGAGGATCGTTGTGTCGCGCTCGCAGCGCTATTTCCGTGCTCAACAGGAAAACCTTGGCGTTATCAACGGTCAGGTGGAAGAGACGTTTTCGGGTCACGCGGTAACAAAGGCATTCTGTCGTGAAAAGGCGGCTTTGGCATCGTTTTGCAAAACCAACGAGTGTCTGTATGAGTCGGCCTGGAAATCGCAGTTTCTCTCGGGACTCATGCCGCCCGCCATGAATCTGGTGGGTAACCTGGGATATGTAGGTGTGGCCGTTTCAGGAGCGGCGCTCGCCATCCAGGGCACCATCACGGTAGGCGACATCCAGGCTTTCATTCAGTACGTGAAGAACTTCACGCAGCCCATAGCCCAGTTGGCTCAAATTTCCAACGTGTTCCAACAAATGGCTGCAGCGGCTGAGCGAATCTTTGAGTTTCTTGATGCCGAAGAGGAGCCTTTTGAAAAGGACTCTCTTGAAAAGGTGTCTCTTGAAGAGGGGTCTTTTGAAGAAGGGCATGGTTGCGCATCAAAAGAAGCGCCCGGTGTTTCACTGACGCGCGGAGAGGTGGAATTCGACCACGTACGTTTTGGCTACGATTCAAAATCCCCCGTAATTCACGATTTCTGTGTCCATGTGAAGCCCGGCCAGACGGTAGCGCTTGTAGGTCCCACCGGTGCGGGCAAGTCGCCCATGGTCAAGCTGCTTATGCGTTTTTACGATATCGATTCGGGTGCCGTCCGCATTGACGGCCAGGATGTACGCGATATGTC
>CAZLKG010000140.1:0-1383 GCA_964560045.1 uncultured Slackia sp. | reverse complement strand
CGATGGTGCTGCAGGACACCTGGCTCTTTCGGGGCACAATCCGTGAGAACATTCGCTATGGGCGGCCGGATGCAACCGATAAGGAGGTGAAGGAGGCTGCCAAGGCGGCCTTTGCCGATCACTTCATCTCCACACTTCCCGGCGGCTATGACATGGAAATAGACGAAGATGCGGGCAATATAAGCCAAGGCCAGCGTCAGCTGCTCACCATAGCGCGCGCCGTGCTTGCCAATCGCGACATGCTCATACTCGATGAAGCAACTTCCAGCGTGGACACGCGCACCGAGGAGCGCATCCAGATGGCGATGGACAACCTCATGTGCGGTCGCACCTCGTTTGTGATAGCACACAGGCTTTCCACGGTCCGTAATGCCGATTTGATTCTGGTGATGCAGCATGGCGATATCGTGGAACAGGGAACCCATGCAGAGCTACTGGCGCTTGGTGGGACTTATGCCGCTCTCTACAATTCACAGTTCATTGAAGAGGAGATTTGAGTCGAGAAATGCATCTGGATTGAGAGAACAAAGGGGCAGGGGCAAAGGGGCACAACCGCAGCCCGTCGCAACGCGTGAACGTATGCGCTATAATTCCGGGTTCGATACCGGCATTTCCGGATCCCGAATGAGACGATCAAGGCGCGTCTGTCCTACGAGGCGGCAGGAGCGCATGACGAAAGGTTCTATGACACAGACCCCTCTGCGCAAAATCGCCGCCTTTGACTTCGACGGTACGTCCATCAGGGGCAGCTCTCCCGTCCTGCTTGTGCGCTACCTTTTGCGCGATAGGATGCTTGGTAAGCGCGTCACCGCAAAGATTGCATCATGGGGCGTTGCATACAAGTTTCGCCTGCCTCAGAACGAGGCGTGGGTGCGTGGTTTGGTATTCAGTGCTTTTGAGGGACTTCCCAAAGATGAGGTGGATGCCTACCTACGCCGTTTTTATGATGAGGTGATTGGCGGGCAAAACCGCTTTCGCCAACAGGCAGATGCCGCCATGCGCCGCCTGCATGCTCAAGGGGCAGAGATACTGGTGGTATCCGCCACCTTCGAACCCATTGTGCAGCGTGCTCGAGAACTGCATCCTTTTGACGATTTTATCGCCACCAAGATGGCCATAGACGAACAAGGATGCTATACCACAAGGGTAGATGGTTCCTGTATCGAAGGGGAGGAGAAGGTGAAAGGCGTTCGCGCCTACGCCGATGCCCACTACGGATGCGGTAGGTGGGAGCTTGTGGCAGCCTACGGCGATCATCACTCAGATGCCCCTCTCCTTGCAGCGGCAAAGCAGGGATATGCCGTGTGTCCCAACAACCCGCTTGAGAGAAAGGCTCATCGTCACGGGTGGCCTATCCTAGACTGGAGCGGGGATGTGAAGAAT
>CAZLKG010000139.1:0-4106 GCA_964560045.1 uncultured Slackia sp. | reverse complement strand
GCCGCAAAGAGATCGCAATCATGCGTCTTGTGGGTGCGTCCAATGGCTTTATCCGTGGCCCCTTCCTGATGGAGGGCGCACTCCATTCCCTGTTTGGGTCGATATTCGCGGTGATATGTCTGGAAGTTATTCGACGGCTTTTGCTTCCGAAGGTTTCAAATGCGATCTCCTGGCTTTCGATCGATATTCCCCAGACCACGGCATTTAGCATCTATCTCGCTCTGATTGCTGCTGGTTTTATTATCGGTCTGATCGGCTCGGCATTTGCGATGCGTCGTTACCTGAAGGTGTAGCTTTTCGAGTTTGCGATACAGTGCGCAATGCGCTCATCGAGCTGCAAGCGCCTTTTTTGAGGAACACAGGCTATGGCACACGCCGTTCAAGGGTGCGGCGTATGCACGCGGGTCGTGAAATTCGGTAAAACCTCATCAGGCTGATTATTCCGCGCGTTCGGAGACGCTGCTTCATGGCAAAGCAGCATAAAGAGACGCAGATCAGGATATTATTTTCGAACAAATGTTTCTTTTTTCTTGAATGAATACATCAAATGATGTATAGTCAGGAGCAAGAAAGACCGTAAAACACTTGACAGCCATGAAGCCGTGAGTCCGATTTCAGCTTGTAAAAACCGGTGTCTGTGGGGAGAGGAGTTAAGCAGATGCAAAACTTTACCGAAACCTATGATCGCTTCCCGACCATCTCATTCGTGGAAGATCTCAGTGAGGTCAACCGTGGGGTGAGCGATCTCGTCGAATCCTTGGAGTGTATGTATACGGCGGTTGCAGCGCGCACCAACGATCCTGATGCCTATATGGCGGGTTCGCTTGCGGTTGCCTTACAGGCCGCACGGAAGATCTATTCGCGCTCTTCGCTGCTCTGCGACGAAGGTGAACGTCTGCTGAGGGAGGGCTAGGGCTGATTCTCTGGGGAGAGGTCGTCGGATTGCTCCTTGTGTGATGAGGAGAGAATCTGTATGAGTTCTTCTTTTGAGCCTATTCCTATTTTTCGATATATATTCCGCGCGTGGGTATAAACCGTGCTTTCGGAGATGATAAGGCTCTTTGCAATAAAGGCGGACGTATGGCCCCTTCCCAGGAGAGTCACGATTTCATGCTCACGCGGTGAAAGTGAAAATTTCTCAGCAAGTGCCTTGCAGCGATCCTCGAAGGGAACCCTTCCCTCGCTTTGAGCGGAAGCTTGCTCTTTTGCAGGTGTTGGAAGGGCGGAATCTCTTGTAAAACTAACTATCGCATTTGCGATAAGGAAGGAGCAGTAGAGGGCCAGGATTGTTGTTGAGATGAACTGCAAGCGGTTGCCTGCACTCGGATATCCGTAAAATAAGCCCATTGCAGAAAAAGAGGAGAATAAAAGAAGGTAAAACGACCAAACCGTCGAAGCGGAAAATTCCTGATTTTTCATGCTTGCCACTCCAAGCGCGAGCGATATCTGTGCAATACCGCAGAAAAAGATGTACGCAATCAGGGGAATAAAGGCATCAATTGTTTCGAAGTCATATGCAAGCACCATAAAACACAGCATTGCGCATGCGCTAAGCGGAAGTATGATCTGATAGATGGTGACAAAAAAGGGACGACGTGAGGTGAGGAGATAGAGGGGTGCAAGAAGAATGCCCGCAAGCATGTTTCCGACAACCTCCGCATTTGTATCTTCGAAGACGATAAGGCGGCTTACGCCCATAAAGAACGCGAATATGGAAAGACCAATGAGTGCAGGGAGCATGACCGTCACGAATCGGTACATCGTAGGGACTGCGGGATGCTTGCATATTTTTTGAACAAGCACAGAATCATCTGCTTTCTCTTGCAGACAAGGTATATCGTCAAGCGATTCGTGAGAGTCCTGCGTATCGTCTGATTTTTCTGTCGAAGCCATCAGGGCGGGATAGAGGGTGCCTGCTACAGCCAAAACGGTCATAGTGGCAACGAGAGGTGTGGAGGGCAAAAATGAGAAGATCCAGTTTGCCGCACCAGCGCTTCCGCATATCACGCACATCAGCAAAAGGGCTTGTTTCAGGTTGAATGTAGAAAGTCGCGACCCCCAAATCACAAGCATCATGCAGAGGCCCGGACCCAAAAGGATGCCGGATACCACAGCAACAACAAGGTTGCGGAGGAAAGAAAAGATGGCCATGCCCAAAAACAAGGCTATTCCGAGCAGGTAGAGCGTGCAGGCCAGCGCAATTCTGCTCCGTCTTTCAGCAAATGCGAACTGTGGGCGGAACAGTGAAAGACCAAAAAGAATGGCGCTTCCTCCAATAGCTGCAGCCATCATGGAGCGAATAAACACATCCATAATGTTCGGACTGGCTATGTATCCCTGAATAGGCTCGATGTTGGGGGAATAGATTGGCATGGTGACAAAGAAAGCTAAAAGAGCAAGTATTTCAAGCCCGATGCCGTCTCTTTTACTGCTGCTGTTCACGTATCCTCGTTTCAGCGGTTGCGATACCTCGTTATTGCAGAGGTCGCCTTGAGGGGCAATACTTAATTTTTATGATGCGTTACTACTGGGAAATATTCCTTTCTTCATTAGAATACGCGATTCCTCATAACCCTATCAAAAGCTTACCGTGGTGCCCGATTTTGCCGCAAGGTTCGTGTGTGAATACGCTGGCTTTGGGCTTGAGGCATAAAGCAGCGTGCAGTGTGCGGTGAAATCGAAACAGGGAGGCATATTGAAGGGAAAGGATGTAATGATGTCTCAAGAACTTACACGTCGAAATTTCTTGAAAGGCCTTGGCATTGCGGGCGTCGGTGCGGCAGCTGCTGCTACGGTCGCAGCCTGTTCGCCCTCGACGTCGTCTGACAGCGAAGGTTCTGGTTCTGATTCCAGTTCTTCGGAGTCCGGCTGGCGTGCGGCCCCGGCGGAGATCACCGATTTCGTTCAGGAGATTGACTGCGACGTTGTGGTCTGCGGCCACGGATATGCGGGCATTACCGCCTGCCGTGAGCTTGCCGAAGAGGGAGCATCGGTCTATTTGGTCGAGAAGCAGGCCGAGGACACCTTTGCTGCCGTGGGCAACGAGGCCGGCATTCTTAACGCCTCCATCCTCAAGGAGCGCGGCGTACCCGAGATTGATCCCGTTGAGTTCTTCCAGAATTTCATGTTGATTACGATGAACTATCCTAATCAGGAACTCATCATGAGGTTCGCTCAGAACTCTGGTGCGAACATGGACTGGTACCTTGAGGGATGCACCGAGGATGACCTCGCTTCGATGACTACGGCCTTCTTCCCCAAGACCGAGCACCAGCTGGACGAGCTGGGCGGCATCAAGTTCTGGCCGAGCGTTTGCAGCTTCTATAGCCAGGAGTGCAACCAGACGAAGATTCATGGCTACAACCGCGAGTTCGCCAAAGAAGCAGGTGCTGAGTTCCTGTTCTCGACCGAGGCTCAGTATGTGATCATGGATGATGACGGGTCTGTTGCCGGCTTGGTCGCAACCGGAGAAGACGGAAACATCAAGTTTAACTGCAAGGCAGTTGTTATCGCCTGCGGCGGATTTGGTGGCAACACCGAGATGATGCAGGACCTCATGCCCGATATGTACAACGCCTTGGTGGGCGATGAGATGCTGTCCTCTATGTCGAGCAACGATGGTCGTGGCGTGCAGATGGCGTACTGGGCTGGTGCACATCTTGAAACCTGCCCCATTCCCGGCATGAACATGAAGGGACTCTCCGTTCCCGGAAAGATGAATTGTCTGCCTCAGGCGGTTTGGCTTGACGAGAACGGTAAGCGCTTCTGCAACGAGTTCTATCCGACAGCCGAGCATCGCGGTCTTTCCACCGTTTATACTGCGCGTAAGACCAAGTGTGCCATTGTTGACTCGAACTTCCCCACCTATCGTCAGTACACGATTCCGCAGCATGGTGGCTTTGAGGCTTCGGAAGAAAACATCGCCTCGCTGGAGGAGTCTCTCGCTTCCGCCTATGCCACATACGCTGGAACGGCTACAGAGTCCGAGGAATCTGAAGGACAGGGCGGCGGCGGCGGAATGTCGGCTGCTAGCTACATTGCTGATGACACCCTGGAAGGCCTTGCTACTCAGCTTGGCTACGAAGGCGAAGCTCTCACCAACTTCC
>CAZLKG010000138.1:0-4269 GCA_964560045.1 uncultured Slackia sp. | reverse complement strand
AAGACATCGATGCAGGCAACGGTGGCATATCGTTTGAGGCAGGAGAACAGTTGCTTGACGGTGAGCAGGCCCTTGCCCTCGCGCGCGAGCGCTACAATGTCTCGGGCGGTGACTTTGGCCGTATCCAGGCTCAGCGCCTCATCGTGGAAGCCCTCATTGATCGCGTGCTGTCTGTGACTCCCGCCGAGCTTCCCGGCGTAATAGGGCAGCTAGCAGAAAGCGTGAGTACCGATTATTCCGTGGCTGATTTACTTTTGCTCGCCCAGCAGTTCTTGGGTGAGGATGTGACCATCTATTCGGCGTCGTGTCCCAGCTATACGCTCTCGCAAGATGGCATAAGTTACGTGGCTACCATGTTTGATGAGTGGCAGGCCATGATGCAGCGTGTCGATGCGGGACTCGATCCCAATGATGAAAGTGCGGAAATTCCTGAGGAACAGGCGAACAACTCCAGCCTTGGAGCCGCTTCAAACTCGCCCGCTCCGCGTGATTATGAGGAGTTGGCTGCCAGTGCGGGACTTACCACCGACGACGTGGCAGCTACCGAATAACGGAATCGAAAGGTGAAACGCGAATGACGCTTCTGGAACTGCTGAATTTGATGCGCGAGCACCTCAAGCTGGTTGTCGCACTTCCCATCGTGTGCGCGCTTGTCATGGGCATTGTGAGTTTCTTCTTTATGCCTAATCTCTACACTGCCTCTGCGAGCATGTACGTGTATGTCCAAGATGAGGACTCGGGTTCGACGAATACCGATTTGTCTGCCAGTCAGATGATTGCCAACGACGTGGCCACCCTTATTACCAGCGAGCGCGTGAAGGGCGATACGGCTGAGACGTTGCAGATGAGTAGCCTGGACGATTACAGTCTTTCCGTGACCAGTGACACCTCTACGCGCATAATCACGCTTTCGGTTACCGGACAAGATGCTCAAAGCACTGCGATTATCGCCAATGAGCTGACTCGGAATGTTTCCGAGGTGGCTCAAGAGGTCATGGGTATCCAAAGTGTCAACGCTATTGATGAAGCGACCACGCCCGATGCACCATCCGGTCCCAACCGCGTAATGTATATCGCTGTGGCCTTTTTAACCGGGTTGTTTTTGGCTGTGGCCATCGTGGTGCTTACGGACATGCTCGACACTAAGGTTCGCGGTGCTGAGGACGTAGAAGAGCTTTTAGGAGTGCCGGTTATAGGGCGCATGCCTGTGATGCAGGAGGGGATGTAGACCGTGGCCCACAAGAAAAAGATGATCACCGACAAGTTGGTGGTACAAAACGCTGCGAAGACGCTTTTGGCTAATGTCCGCTTTGCGAGCGTGGACAGACCCATCCGCTCGATCGTCATCACTTCCTCCATTCCCAACGAGGGAAAAACGACGGTTGCCGTCAATCTGGCCCAGGCCATTGCTACGAGTGGTAAGCATGTGCTTTTGGTGGAATGCGACATGCGCCGCCGCTCTGTTGCCCGTGCGGTAGGCGCACATGCCAAATCAGGCATCTACGCGGTGCTCACCGATCAAGTACCTTTGGAGCAGGCCGTGGTGTCCACCGGTCAGCAGAGCATGAGTTTTCTTGATGCCGAACCCAACATTCCCAATCCGGCTGACATCATTGCCTCCAAGCGTTTCGCACGGCTGGTGAATATCTTGGAGGAGGCGTATGACTACGTGGTTTTCGACACTCCCCCTGTGGGTACATTCGTTGATGCTGCAGTGCTTGCCTCTTTGACTGATGCCACAGCTATTGTGGTGCGCGACAGATTCACCAAGCGTGACGAGTTGCTCCACGCCTATGAGCAGCTTACAAAGGCCGGGGTTAACGTCATTGGTGCTATCATGAATTGCTGTGAGACTGAGACAAATGAGTACTACTACGTCTACTACACCAAAGACGGCAGGCGAGTGAAGCCCGGCAGCCACACCTCAGGAATGTCCACTACCACATCAGATTCCGATTTTGCGGGAGAGATGCCCGTCAAGCGCACTCGGCAAAGCTCTCACATTAGCCGGGGTCTGGGCGGGTAGTAGCTGCTAGAACCTCCTATTTGGTCGCCCTGGCTTGCCTGAAGGGTTCTGCTCGAATGGATGGTGCAGGCGTGGCCTGTTTGAAGGGCTTCTGTTTGAAGAGCGGCACGGGTGTGGTTTGCCTGAAAGGGACCCAGGCGCAACCGTGTTTCGCATGGATGGAAAGGTTGTACTCGGCCTTCGCGGTGAGCGCAGCGGCACTCATGCCTTGCGTGAGAACATGAGGCGCTTTGCTCTAGGAATCGCTGTTATGAGTAAGGCGGCTTGGTGGCTCGGCAGGGCAGTTCCGCTTTACAAAAGAAGTCGGCCTTGTTGATAAGATGACCGTGCTTTGTACAAGAGAGGAGGGAAAACGGGGTGCGTGACATGCACTGCCATATTCTGCCGGGCGTAGATGACGGCTCGGTTGATTTAGATGAGAGCTTGGCAATGCTTGAGGCTGCTAAGGCCGTGGGAATTACGAGCATCGTGTGCACGCCGCACTGCCGCGACCCCTACTTTGACTACGATGCCATGTGGGATGCCTATGAGCTTCTGGTAGAGCACGCGGATGGTTTCCCGTTGCAGATGGGCTTTGAGGTCTATCATCCCAAGCTCATGGATCTGGGCATGCAGTGGGCCGAGTACCTGCATTTTGACGGTAGCAATGAGTTTTTGCTGGAGCTATCCACTCGTGCCACTGAACTGGACTTCAGGGAATACGAGCGCACTATCTTCGAATTGCAGGGCATGGGTTATGACGTGATCATCGCTCACCCTGAGCGTTATCGAATCATCCAAAACGACATAGACTACGCGCACAGACTGGTGCGCATGGGATGCAAGTTGCAGGCTTCGGCTGACTTTGTGCGCGGCGGTCGTTTTGGGGCGGAGAAAAAGCCCGCTAAGAAAATGTTTGACGAAATGCTGTACTTCTGCATAGCTAGCGATGCACACTGCCCCGAACACTACCAGATGTTTGCCGAGGCCAGAAAGAAATATCGGACGCGAGGGGTTCATATGTACATTTGATGGTACAGCGCTTGAGCGAATGAGTGCGTTCTTCCCTGGGGGGGGGGTGCTATAATCGCTTGCCTGTAGAGAGGGCAGTCGTCCCTCTTTTTTCTCTGACATATCTTGAAGGCGCGGAATCGTCGCTTAGAGCGCGTTTCGTCTGCATCAAGGGAATGAATAGTCATTGCTATGGCACGCGTGTTTGCTTGTGCGCATTTGCTTGTGTGCGGCGATGCTGTGTCAAAAAGTGATGGATACGGAAGTCCTTGGGTCTGCTGTGTCACAAGTTTTGGACCCTGGGGTATGGGGTTTTTAGACGTTGGTGGAGCCAAGAAGGGTTTTTCGAACTTTGATGGCTTTTTGGGCGTCAGCATGCCTCTTGGGGTGTTAGCAGGTGCTCTCATGGGTGACCTGTATGGCTGCGCATTTCCGTATCCGCAGAGATGTGAATACACGCGACGCGGACAGCCCTGCTTCCGCAGCGGGAGAGGGGGCTGCCTATGGCGCTTTATGTGTTGCAGGTCATCGGCGGCCAAGAGAGCCGCGTGTCTGAAATGATTAGCAGCTGTGTAAGTAGTGGGGTGGTACGCGAGTGTTTCATCCCTCGCTACGAGGCAATGCATCGTGTTCGTGGTGCATGGAGACGACGAACCGAGATGCTTGTGCCGGGGTATCTGTTCGTCGATTGCGACGATGCGGGAGTCCTTTCCGAACAGCTGCGGAGGGTTCCGGCGTTCACCAGACTTTTAGGCAATGACAACACATTCATTCCTTTGGATGCAGAAGAAGCAAGCTGGCTCAACGCCTTCACCGATATAGGAGATCGTGTGGTGAAGATGAGCGAGGGCGTCATTGAGGGTGACAAAGTAATTGTGCTCAACGGTCCTTTGATGGGCCATGAGGGCATGATAAGCAAGGTGGATCGTCACAGGCGGATAGCGCATCTGGACGTGCGTATTTTAGGGCGAATCAAGACAGTAAAAATCGGACTTGAAATTGTCAACAAACGCAAGTGAAGAATTGGATAGCGCAGACACCGCACAGGGTTCTTCCTGTGTTTCTTGTCTTGGTTGCAGCTCAGGTAAACTAATAGACATACGAATAACGGAGATCGTTCGATGAAGGGAATCATTCTTGCGGGCGGGTCGGGCACAAGGCTGTATCCCCTGACTACCGTGACAAGTAAGCAGCTTATACCTGTCTACGATAAGCCAATGGTTTATTATCCGCTCTCGGTTTTGATGCTTGCC
>CAZLKG010000137.1:0-4298 GCA_964560045.1 uncultured Slackia sp. | reverse complement strand
CGGTCGGCGTGTCAACCCTCACTATAGCGTTAAATTCGACTCTGCCGCCATCCTGTTTTGAAGCGGACACCTTAGCGATGCGCGGGTTGGGCAAGCAGGGCTTTCCCTTCCCAAAATCAATGGACTCGATGGAAAAGGTCTCGGATCCATCCAGGCCAAGAGAGGCAGCGCTTTGCCCTTCCTCAAACTGAAGTGGCAAAATCCCCATACCCACAAGATTAGAACGATGGATCCTTTCAAAACTTTCGGCGATGACGGCCCGCACCCCCAAAAGCAGTGGAGCCTTGGCAGCCCAATCGCGTGACGATCCGCTTCCGTACATTTTGCCCGCGAGCACCACAAGTGGCACATTGGCCTGTGCGTAGGCTTGGGAGGCATCGAAGACGGTCCCAACCTCAGAACTTAGGAAATTGCGTGTCCATCCACCGCGCTTGCCGCAGGCCAGCAGGTTCATGAGCTTCACATTGCCAAAGCCTCCGCGCGCCATGACCTCATGATTGCCGCGACGGCTTCCGTAGGTGTTAAACATCTTTGGCTCAATGCCGCGCTCTTCAAGATAGCGGGCGGCGGGACTATCCTTGGCAATACTTCCCGCTGGCGAAATATGGTCGGTGGTGATGAAGTCCGCTACGTTCACAAGGGCGCGCGCGCCCTCAATGGGGGTAAATCCCGGAGCCTGCGCCGAAATGCCGTCGAAATATGGCGCCCGACGCACGTAAGTGGAATCCTCATCCCAGAAAAAGGTCGAGCTTGCCTCTATTGTCAGCGCCTTCCAGGCATCCGTTCCCTCGTAAAGACCGCGCCCTCCCTCATCGAAAAGATCTTTTGTTACGAATTCCTCCAATGCAGCCTCTATTTGTGCATCGGAAGGCCAGATATCGCACAGATAAACATCGGTACCTGATGCATCAAGACCCAAGGATTCGTTTTCGAAATCGAAATCAAGCGTGCCCGCTATCGCATAGGCCACAACGAGAGCCGGTGCACACAGATAGTTCTGCGCAACATCAAGAGAAATGCGGCCTTCAAAGTTCCTGTTGCCCGACAAAACGCTCGCGAGTTCTATTTTTCCGGCAATGTCGTGCATCTGCGGCCAAAGCGAGCCGGAATTGCCGATGCAGCTCATGCAGCCGAAACCGCATGTATGAAAACCCAGTTCGGCTAAGGGTTGTGCAAGACCGGCGCGCTCGAGCATAAGCTGGGTCGCATGGCTGCCGGGTGCCATCACCCGTTTCACCCAGGGCTTCGCATCAAGCCCCCTCTCGCGCGCATGTTTGGCCAGAAGACCGCAGGCCAGCATCATTGCAGGATCGGTTGCGGTCGTGCAGCTTGTCACGGCTGCGATTGCCACCGCCCCATGCGTGAGCGCATACGCCGTACCGTCAAATTCAACCGACACCTCAGCAGAAGCGTCAAGTTTGCGTTCCGCGCACACCTCACCGAAACGCTCCTTTGCCCTTGCGGCAGCGAATCCATCATGGGGACGGCTGGGACCGGCAAGCATGGGTTCAACCGCGGACAAATCAAGCTCGATAAGATCTGAATAGACGCGCTGCACATCGTCGAGCCAAAGCCCCTGGGCGCGCGCAAAGGCTTCCACAAGCGCAACGTGATGAGCGTCACGCCCCGTAAGCAAAAGATAGTCGATAGTCTGCTCATCTATGGGAAACAGCGTGCACGTGCATCCGTATTCGGGTGTCATATTGGCAATGCAGGCACGCTGGGTCGCCGAAAGTGTGCGAACCCCTTCACCAAAACACTCCACGAAGGCACCCACAACACCTTTGGCACGCAGGATCCTGGCAAGGCACAAAGCCGCATCCATGGCTGAAACACCCTCGCGAAGAGCGCCGCTGAGACGGATACCCACCACATGTGGCACCAAAGTGGTAATGGGCTGCCCCAAACACGCCGCCTCGGCCTCGATGCCGCCAACGCCCCAGGAAAGCACCCCGATGCCGTTGGCGGTGGTGGTATGACTATCCGTACCCACAACGGTGTCGAAATAAGCCTCAACCCCTGCGTCGATCCGGCGCGTCATCGTGCACGTAGCGAAACGCTCGACATTGATCTGGTGGCAGATGCCAACCCCCGGCGGCACGATGCGCACGTTACGGAAAGAAGCCTGTGCCCACTTCAAGAAGCGATAGCGTTCCTCATTGCGGGCGAATTCCATCTCCATATTGCGCTCGAGGGCATCAAGGCGACCGGAAACATCAGCAATGACCGAATGGTCAACGACCAGATCTAAGGGAATCTGCGGATTGATACGCGAAGGATCAGCACCTAAGCCCTCCGCTGCCTCTCGCATCGCAGCAAGATCGACAAACACAGGAACGCCCGTAAAGTCTTGCAGCAGCACGCGGGCCGGCATGTATTCAATCTCACCGCCCCGCTCACCGGCGAGACCAGCCTCAACGAGACGTGTCACGTACGCATCGCGCGCCTGTTCATCCTTCACCGTACGCAGCAGATTCTCCAAAAGAATACGAAGAGAGTAGGGCAGCTTCTCGCTGCCGGAAACCGCAGAGGTAGGATATATAAGGTAGGAGTGCCCCTCAACATTTAGGGCCTCGGTAGAGTTGGACATGACACGCTCCTTAGACGATCCGACGCAATGCGTCGGCATATGCGACAAGCCAGAAAGCCCGAAAACATTAAGAAAGGGCTGCGATCACTGCATCGCTAAATTCGGTGCAGCTGCAAGGCGAGGCGCTTGCGCCAACTGCCTTGCGAATATCGCCGGTAAGGAAGCGCCCTTCGGCATAGACGGCCTTGATCGCTTCACGGATGCGCATGGCGGCATCGAACTCGCCAAGGTGATCGAGCATCATGGCGGCAGAAAGGATCTCCGCCGTGGGATTGCATACATCCTGCCCAGCAATATCGGGGGCACTGCCGTGCACCGCCTCGAACACCGCATAGCTCTCACCTATGTTGGCACCCGGAGCAAGTCCCAGACCTCCAACAAGACCGGCGCACAGATCGCTTGCGATATCGCCATAGAGGTTGGGTAGCACAACAACATCAAACTGCGAGGGATCTACGACCAGATTCATGCAGAATGCATCCACAATACGCTCGTCAAAAGCAACCTTCCCCTCGTATTCCGCTACCACCTTTCGAGCGACCTCAAGAAACAGACCGTCGGAGTATTTCATGATATTGGCCTTATGAACTGCAGTGACCTTAGAGCGCCCATGAGACAGCGCATACTCGAAGGCATAGCGCACGATGCGCTCTGTGGCACATTCCGAAATGGGTTTGATGGAAATACCGGAATCAGGACGTACGCTCCCGAATCCCTCTTCAGCACAAAACTCAATAAGCCGCTTCGCACCTGACGATCCTTTTTGAAACTCTATGCCCGCATACAGATCTTCGGTGTTTTCACGAACGATGATCAAATCAACATCCTCATAGCGCCCCCCGGCACCGGGAAGGGAAAGTATAGGGCGCACACAGGCGTACAGATCGAGGGTTTTGCGCAAGGCGACGTTCACGCTACGAAATCCCGTCCCAACCGGTGTGGTGATGGGACCTTTGATGGCAACCTTGTTGCGCCGCACGGCTTCCACGGTGGATTCCGGCAAAGGAGACCCGCCTGTCCTCTCCATGACCGCAGCCCCTGCATCGGCAATTTCCCACTCAATATCAACACCCGTGGCCTCCACAACACGCCTCATGGATGCCGTGGTCTCAAGCCCGATGCCATCGCCAGGAATCAACGTGACCGTGTGTTTTGCCATACCCTTCGCTCCAATCTTTCCGAGTCACATCCCTGCGAATCGTTAGAAGTCCAAAACATGCCGAAGCATCATATCATGCAGCACTTTACCCTCGTGGAGTATGGACTGCTCCTTTTCCAATTCGCCACATAGTCTGGAGTCTTGCTCTTCTGCAGCGGCTTCATTGCTGAAATACTTATCACAGCCATCGCAATACCAATACTCCGGGGAGTCAACAGCCCCAAAAAGTTACCGTTAAAGGCGCGCTACGAGAACAGCGAGAGGAATCTGTTCCAAATGCCGGCGAGCCAGGAGAAGAAGGGGTTCCCTGCTTCGCTTTCGTCTTCCTCTCCACCATCGCTGTCGCTGGTGCCGGTGCTGGCAGCCACGTCGGCGTCAGCACTGCCCGAACCGGATTCCGTGCTCGAACCGAATTCCGTGCTCGTCCCGAAATAGTCGTCGAAATCGGAGCGGTCGATCATCGCGCCGCTCAGCTCTACCGCGCCCGAAACGTTGGCTTCGGTCGAATATGAGCCGGTGACCGTAACCGTCAGGTCGCTTTCGCCCGCC
>CAZLKG010000136.1:0-4379 GCA_964560045.1 uncultured Slackia sp. | reverse complement strand
GCAGTACCCGTCATTCCGGCGAGTTTATCGTAGAGACGGAAATAGTTTTGCAGGGTAATGGTGGCCAAGGTTTGGTTCTCCTCGCGGATGCGCACCCCGTGCTTGGCCTCGATAGCCTGATGCAGACCCTCAGAATAGCGACGTCCCTCCATGATGCGACCGGTAAATTCGTCTACGATCTTCACCTCACCGTTTGTTACCACGTAATCCTTGTCCTGGTGGAAGAGGAAATGCGCGCGCAGAGCCTGCTGCAGGTGGTTGGCAAGCTGTCCCGAAGGGTCGTCGTAGATGTCATCAATGCCCAGACGGGCTTCGATTTTGGCGAGACCTGACTCGGTGGCGGTGATGGTGCGCTTGGCCTCATCCATGTCATAGTCTTTGTCGCGCACCAGGCCAAACATAGCCTGGGAGAATTTCTTGTAGGTGTCGGCAGCCTTCACGGGCGCACCCGAGATGATGAGCGGCGTGCGGGCCTCATCGATGAGAATCGAATCCACCTCATCCACGATGGCGAAGGAATGCCCACGCTGCACGCGCTGGCTGGCACGCGTAACCATATTGTCACGCAGATAATCAAACCCGAACTCGGCATTGGTGCCGTAGGTGACATCGGCGGCATAAGAGGGAATGCGCTGGCTGGGTCTCATACCATTTTGGATCAGACCCACCTCCATACCAAGGAAGCGATAGATCTGCCCCATCCATTCGCTGTCGCGGCGAGCGAGATAATCATTCACCGTGACAATATGAACTCCACCTCCTGTAAGCGCGTTAAGATAGCCCACCAAGGTGGAGACGAGCGTCTTTCCCTCGCCTGTCTTCATCTCGGCAATCTGACCCTCATTAAGAACCATGGCACCGATGAGCTGCACGTCAAAATGGCGCATTCCCAAGGTGCGGACACCCGCCTCGCGAACCGTGGCAAACGCCTCAGCAAGCAGTGACTTCAAAGACTCACCAGCTGCAGCACGTTCTCGATAGGCCGCCGTAAGAGAGCGCAGTTCCTCATCGCTTTTCTCCTGCATGGAGGATTCCAAGGATCCGATCACGTCAACAAGGGCTCGATACCCCTTGAGCTGCTTGCCCTCGCCGACGGTGAGGAGCTTAGAGAGAAAACCCATGATACCTCTTCGTCTGTCCGAACCAAGCCCTCTGCCCGTCCGGAGTGTTATTCGGCATTCGCGTGCATGAACCAACGTGCATGAACCAAGGTACTTTAACACATGCTTGGCTTAAGGGTGCGCCCGCGCACCCTCCTCCCCAAAGTCTTGACGCGTCTTGACCCATGGTGCACATCTTTTGCCCAAGCGGGCGAACCTCATTCCTCAATTCTTATCGGCGCACGTCAGAAGTTCGTCATAGAGCCGCACGATACGTCCGGAAGGTTCCAAGCCCAGCTCTTCTCCCATAAACTTCAGATACGCAAAATACGTCTCCATGGCCGAAGTGCGTCGTCCTGACATCATCTGCGCCCGCATGAGCGCGTAATACACGTCTTCGCGGTTTTTGTCCAGTTCATGCGCAGCATGGGCAAACCATAGGGCGGATTGTGGCTCATCTATATCGCACAGCCGATTGGCACCCGTTACGCATGCATCCACCGTGCGCGCCTTGAACTTCGTTCTCATGCCGATGATGTAGAGATTGTCGGTTTCGGAAGGGAGCAGATCGCAGAAAAATCCTGATGATAGGCGCTCGAAGACACTCATCCACCCACGTGGGTCGGGCGCTTCAAACATGAGCGTTCGACAAAGCCCCTCGAATTCCTCCACATCGCTGTGTACATAACGGACATCCACCATGCAGCTTGTCTGGTGCCGCACGAGATACGGACACTCACCGTCTGAGTCTGATACCGCCTTACGCAAGACGCTCCACAAAGAGTAGAAGTTTGCCACCGCCCGCTCCCAATTGGCCGATGGCCACATTATGTTGAGCAGTTCTTGGCGCGGCACCTCGTGACCCCGATGGAGAATGAGTGCTGCCAAAAGGGTCTTGGCCTTCTGTTTTCGGAAGGATTCAGGGGGAACGATCCTCTCCCCGATGCGAACTTCCATACCTCCGAAAAGCCTCACCCACATTTCAGGCACGCATCTAAGCTCCGTCTGTCCACGCTCGTCACTGCGTGCATTGATGGGGGTAGAGATTGCCTTAGGACGACGGGAGGCCCACTCCGCACGCTGGAGAGAAAGCCCCAGGACTTTGTCATCAACCGCACGCCTCCGATCCGGAGATCCCGATGCATCGCCGATCAGAGGTGAAAGACCATCAATCACCAAGGACTCGAAAAGACCAGGTGGACACGCTTCCGTTGTCGCAGATACGCAGCGCAGCGCAAGCGTCGAGGCCGATTCGCGGGCTGAGCGCGACCAGGGAAGACCTCCTTCGCGCATGCTGCGCCCCGACGCACAAAAGAGAAGGTAGGCCACATGCCCTAAAGCCGTCGGGTGGCTCAGAATAGAATCTTCACACGCACACATGATTGCTACCGCTTTTGCGGGATCCTCTGTAAGCACCAGACGCGAGGCAGCAATGTGGCGCAAGAGTGCCATATCATCGTCTGGCAACTTTTTCCCCTCGAGCACAGGACGTGCCACACCTTCCAAGATCTTAAGCGCACGTGCGCGCTGCTCATCTTGACCGCACTCTTCGCACACAAGCGCCGCCTCGCAGGCAAGAGCAACAGTGACATCGGGGTGAGCCATGGCGCGAAACGACATCTTGGCAGCCGCAGGTTCATCTCCTAAGAGCCGCAGACGTATGGCGGCATCCACAATGCAGCGAGGAGAGAGCCCTGAGGGACGATTCCCCAGACTTTCGAAAAGATCCTGTATAGGCTCTACCTGCCCAGCGTCTAAGAAGGTGTCATTTTGGCGTTCAATCCAAGTCATGCGGCGTTTTCGCGCACAAAAAGCCTTCATGGTTTCGCATGAGCGACGATACGCCCCCTTGCGTACGAGCATGTCGGCCAGTCGCATCGAGAACGCGTCGCGGCCCATGGATCCCGCCTTTTCCACTGCCGCATCCATCGAAGATGCATAAGTCCTTGATATGCGGTCTATCGACACATCTATGGCACGGAAGTCCTCCGATACAAGATCGATTCCCGTATGCGGATAATGGCGAGCCAAAAAGCGCCGTGTATCGCGCTTCACGCCATGAACAAGCTCTCCCAGATCCTCGAAATCACCCTCTTGCAGGATGAGCATGGCAAGCATTGCGAGCCTCATTTCAGCTGGCAACTCGACTCCTTTGAGGCTGTGGTAGAAGGAGTCTCTATCCTCTTTCCCGCCCCAGATCAAAGCGCTCACGCGCTCGACCCGTGAATGAGTATCTTTTGCCCCCGCCTCGGCAAACGCCTCGATCTCGGCATCGTCCACCAAAAAATCACCCGCTTCCACCAACACCCGATCGGGCTGACGCTCGCCGAAAGAGTCGAAGGGCGGAAGCGTCGTGGCCACCACCTCCCACTCACATGTGAGCAATGCGTCAAACGCAGAGGAGAAGGCCGCAGCCCGCCCATCATCGAGATAGGGAACGTCCTCGAACACCACTAAGGATCCGACGCTACCGGAATCGATGAGAGTTTCGGCAATAATCCCAGCATCGAGATCGCGCAAAAAACACGGGCTTTGGCAATCGATCCAGAACACGTTATGAAAGCCGAATATCGATTCAACGTATTCCGTTACAAGCGAGGTCTTGCCGAAGCCCTTCGGCGCAGACAGGATGCGCACCACGTGGCGTTCTTCCATCATCCTTTTCATCAAACGGGGCCTTGCATACCGCTTGCGGCGATTCGCTCCCTTGGGACGCCGTCCGTTGCAGGCCGAATTCGTAAGGAAATTCCCCATGTCAACCCCCTTCTACGCAACAAGGGCAAAATCCTGTACAGATTTCTACAGCCCTCAAACGCACCGCCCGATTGTACGTCCCAGGACAAAAACATTGTTCGCCCATAGCCAACAGCCCAACTACCGAAACCTTAAAAACCCTGATACCGCCCCGGAAGGTTTGGAGGGAAGAACTGCCCGCATGCTAATAACAGGATTGTGAAAGAGATAAGATTTGAAATGAGTTTTGGAAGGATTTCGGAAAGATCGAGGCAAAGTCATGAGCCTCTTTGTTCTCTGAACCATCCTCAATCTGACCAAGCATCGTTTTTGGATCCCGAACCGGAGATTTTCCAACCTGAGTCTGTCCGTCACTTGCTTATGAGGCACCACGAAAGGCCCGCTTCAGATCGACGCTCGCTTTCGCAGTGTAGTATTTGCGGATTAGCAGAAACCGGAGAAATAAAAAACAGGCCGAAGCCTGCTGAGAGCTGGTAGCCCGGAGGGGATTCGAACCCCCGATCTTCGCCTTGAGAGGGCGATGTC
>CAZLKG010000135.1:0-4412 GCA_964560045.1 uncultured Slackia sp. | reverse complement strand
TCATCAGCCACTATGGTAAGCCTGCCCAATGGCATGCCGTAGACGAAGTAATTCATGGATGCCCCCGTCACCTCGGATTCATGACGCGATTATAGAGCAAGGCCCCTAAAGGGAACCATTGGGATAGAATTGGTTTTGGAAGAACCGGTTTCGCGCTTTTTGTGATGCGCGATGGCAAGAGTAAGGAAGCCCATGTACGAAATGCCCCGAATCTCCCCGTCCATCCTTTCGGCCAACTTCATGAATATGGAGCGCGATGTGGCTCAGATAGAGGCTGCAGGTGCCGATTTCGTGCACGTGGATGTCATGGATGGACATTTCGTACCCAACCTCACTCTGGGGGTACCCTTCGTCAAACAGCTGAGAGCTATCACATCCTTGCCCCTCGATCTCCATCTGATGATCTCGAACCCACTTCAGCAGCTTCCGTGGTTTCTCGAATGCGGCCCCGACATGGTTTCCATTCATGCCGAAGTGCTTGATGAGCCCACAGGGGAGTTCGATCGCGCGATTGACATGATCCATGAGGCCGGTGCCAAAGCGGGCCTTGCGCTCAAACCCGATATGCGGGCAAGCGTTGTGAAGCCCTATATCCACAAGCTCGATATGGTGTTAGTCATGAGCGTGTATCCCGGGTTCTCGGCGCAGAAATACATCGAAGGATCCGAACAGAAGGTCGCGCGCGTGGTGGAGATAGCAACAGAGGCAGCCACATCGCCTTGGATAGAGGTGGACGGCGGACTCGGTGTGAACAATCCCACGAAGGCAATGGCGGCAGCCGGAGCTGATGTGTTTGTGGCGGGCAACGCCGTGTTCAGTGCCTCTGACCGCGCAGAGGCCATCAAGGGCATTCGCACAGCTGCCCTTGCCGGTCAAGCCGGGCGCGGTGGCGAAAAAGGGAAGTGATCGGCCTTGATGTCATCTTGCAAGGCACCATCCCGCAAGGCACCGTGCGTCTATATGGACAATGCGGCCACTACCCCTCTGTGCGCAGAGGCGGCCTGCGCCATGCAGCCCCACATGGAGATTGGTTTAGGTGCTGCGTTCGGCAACGCCAATTCGCTGCACACAAAGGGACGCGAAGCCTTTTTCGCAGTGGAGGAGGCGCGGGAGAAAACGGCGCGCGCCATCGGGGCTACACGCCCCGATGAAGTGATATTCACATCAGGAGCCACCGAGGCGGATAACGCCGCCCTCATAGGGATTGCCTTGGCCGCACGCAGCGCCACCCGACAGAGGGGACAACGCGAGGCGGCGAGGCGCGTAGTCATGTCGCGCATCGAACACGATGCGGTTCTCGGCACTGCGACGATGCTTCGAGAACTGGGATTTGATGTCTCCTTCGTTGATAGTGACCGCAACGGGCGCGTGACGCCTGCCGCCCTAGAGCGTGTGATGTCTGTTTCGGGCGAGGTGGCCTTGGTGAGCATCATGGCAGCGAACAACGAGGTGGGTACCGTTGAGCCCATATCCCAGCTTGCCGCCTATGCGCACGCGCATGGTGCACTTGTGCATACCGATGCCGTTCAGGCGCTGGGAAAGATTCCCGTTGCCATGTCGGATTGGGGCGTCGATGCGGCTTCCTTCTCAGCGCATAAGGTGGGCGGCCCTAAGGGGGTGGGGGTGCTCTTTCTGAAATCCAAGACGCCCTTCACCCCTTTCATGGTGGGGGGTGGCCAAGAACGAGGGCTGCGCAGTGGCACACAAAACGTTGCCGGAATCGTTGGTGCAGCAGCGGCCTTCGAGCGGGCGGCGCAACACCAGCAGGCCTTCGCCGCCCTCACACGTCCCCTGCGCGATCTTCTCTATGACCAACTTTCCGCCCACCCCAAAACCACACCTTCGGTGGATGTGAAGCCTAAAAGCGAAGATTTTCTCCCAAACATCGTCAATGTTTGCGTGCGCGGTTGCGAGAGCCAAACACTTATCATGCAGCTTGACAGGTTGGGGTTTTGCGTCTCGGGAGGCTCGGCATGCTCATCTAACTCCCTTGAGCCCTCTCACGTGCTTACTGCCTTGAGTGTCCCCCGCGATCTTGCCGAGGGTTCGCTGCGCATTTCTTTGGGCGAGGATGCATCATATGAGCAGGTAAAATCCTTTATCGCAGCCTTTCAGGAGGTGGTTTTTCAATGGAGTCGGTAGAGCTGTGAGGAAACTTTTCAGACAGCAAGTCCGATTGAATGGACAGTCAAAGAGAGGACGGCTGATAGCATGACAATCAAAATCGAATCGGCTCTTAAAGTTACCGAAACCGGGCCGCTGGGTGGCAGAGGGGGGCAAAGAGGACTTTCCGTCGGCGAACTTGAGCGGGCATTGCTGCACATGTTTCCTTCGACCGATGCCGAAGAATGGGATCATACAGGGCTTTTGGTAGGTGATCCCGCAGTTAAGGTAAAGGCCGTTGCGGTGGCCCTCGATCCTACTCCACGCGCCGTGAACGACGCGTACAGATCCGGTGCAAACGTGCTTCTTACCCATCATCCCGTATTTCTCAATCCGCCGAAACGCTTTGGGCCTATAGGTTCGGGTGTCTCTGTCGGTGGCGCCGCGGTCTATGAAGCAATTTCTCAAGGTGTGGCCCTCATGGACTTTCATACTGCTCTTGACGTAAGTAGCCAGGCCCAAGTGCTGCTTCCCGGCATGCTGCGCCTATCTGTTTGCGATGTATTGGTTCCTCTTTCTCAGGACGAAAGGCGCGGATACGGGCAGGTATGCACGATCCCTGAGGAAGAAGGTCGGCTCACGCTCGGTCATCTTGCCGCTCGCTGTACGGCGGTATTTGCCCGCCAGCCCCGCGTCTGGGGTGATATGGATCGCGTGGTTTCGACGGTTGTCACCTGGACGGGTAGCGCTTCGGGCGCTGTTGTCCCCTGTCTTTCTCGCAAAGCCGACGTACTCGTGTGTGGCGAAATCAAATACCATGAGGCTCTTGATAGTCTCTCAGCAAACCTTTGCGTAATAGAGCTGGGTCACGATGTCTCAGAACTTCCCTTCGTGGCCGTACTTGCCGATGCGGTCGCACGGGTGGGTATCCCTACAGGATCGATCCGTTGCCTCGATCAAAGTGGAAATTGGACAACGCCCGAGGCAAGGCGGACTTGAAAACGGAGCTAGCCTAAAAGTCTTCCAGCGAAACAAAGTGGACGCTCGGATGAGCGGAGGTTATGCCCGCCTCTATCCTGTGACGTGAAAACACATAGAGTCCGCGCGTTTCATACCCTTTCACCAACCGACGTTTTCCATCAAGGTTCTCAATTGCCTGCGATACGTTGAACGTTGTCCGATATGTGCACTCGCCTATGAGCATTTGCCTGTTTACCTTGTCCGCCGCAAGCACGTCGATATCGGTTTGGGATTTCGTTTCGGGGTTGGTTCCCCACCAAGATCCCACGCTTGTGGCACCGATGGGGAGCGCTGCGCATTTGGCCTGGTTGAAAAACCACTCTATACAGACTCTTTCGAATCTTTTTCCTAGATAATCGTTTATCTGGGAATCCGGAACAGCGTGCGCGATAACCTCCCCAAGTCCGCTTTCGATTTCTGTGGTGTAGGACATGACGAATCGAAACCAAAAGTCATAGCATGCCTCAGAAATGCGATAGAGAGATTGTTTGCTTGTTTTTGGGTTCTCACCGAAGGGGACTACCCTTTCCAATATGCCAAGACCGATGAGGGTTTTCAGATATCTTGGCAAGCTCGTTTGAGCGATGCCCGTCCTGCCCGAGATCTCGTTGGGCTTGTTGGCACCTCCTGCTATCGCCCTGAGGATTGAGTTGTAGAGAGCCGGCTCATCGAGCTCTTGTCGAAGCAGGCTCAAAGGCTCCTCATAGAGAAAGCCTGTTGGATCAAAGTAGAGCTGCGCAAGGTTTTCCCTAAAGCCAATGGATTGGTCGATTTGGGAGAGGTAGTAGGGGACTCCGCCGAAGCAAGCGTAGTAGCGAAAGGCTTCTTGAACGTCGAGGGTTGGCAGCATCTTTTGCGCCTGTACGAAATCGAGGGGAAGTATGCGCATTTGAGCGGTTCGTCTTCCGTGAAGCGGGCTTTTCCGCCCGAGAACTTTGTCCTCCATGAACCCCTGACTGCTTCCGCATAGCACCAAGAAGATGTTGGTGTTTTGCAGTTTGTGATCAATTGCGATTTGTAGAACCGATGGGAGAGAGGTGTTTTTGTGTGCAGCGTAGGGAAACTCATCGAATACGAAGACAAAGGGGTCTTTCAGCGCTTCATCTGCGATAAAGTCGAAGGCATCCGACCACGATTCGAAGCTGCCGGGCATGCGTGGCAGACCAAAGAAATCGCAAACTTTGGTGGTGAAATCGGACAGGTTGTCGTGGTCGCTTTGCTCGAGTGCCGTGAAAAAGAGCGTGCGCTTGTTTTTGACGAACTCGGAGATAAGCGCGGTTTTCCCCACG
>CAZLKG010000134.1:0-4434 GCA_964560045.1 uncultured Slackia sp. | reverse complement strand
ATGAGTTTGAGCGTAAGCTCGCAGATGACCCCCAGCGTGCCCTCAGATCCAATCATGAGATGGAGCAGGCTGTAGCCGGAGCTGGTCTTGGTGACCGCAGAACCTAGGTTTAGCACCTCGCCGCTTGGCAAGACCACGGTCATGGCCAGTACGTAATCTCTTGTTGTACCGTATTTCACGGCGCGCATACCACCGGCGTTCGTGCTCACGTTACCGCCTATTGAGGAGGTCTTCTCCCCGGGATCAGGTGGATACATGAAGCCATGTTCGATGGCATCGGCAGCCAGATCGCACAGACGAACGCCCGGCTGGACGCGCACGGTAAAATTGCGATCGTCGTATTCGAGGATCCGATCCATGCGCATGGTGGACAAAACAATACCTCCCTCGCGGGGAACGCAGCCTCCCACAAGGCCGGTGCCGGCTCCGCGCACGGTAACGGGAATATGATTCTCGTTGCAAAGGCGCATGATGGCTGCAACTTCCTCAACGGATACAGGAAGACATACCGCATCGGGTGTGCGCGTACCGTAGAGAGGCATTTCATCGCGCGCATAGTCTTCACCGATATCCTCACCAACAAGGCAGTTGTCTTTACCGACAATCCGTGCAAGGCGCTCGATTAATTCGGGGGTAAGTTCGTTGTATTCAGGCATCAAGATCTCCTGGTGCTCTCGAGGGATGTACTGCCAGCAATGGTACGCCAAAAACAGACCGTCAATGCCGTTCGTTTTTTGAAAATCGTACCGTCGGTCCATCAGTCTGCAGTCTACCGTCAGTCCGTCACGTCCTCGACAAATCCCACGCGGTAGTTGGCAAGAACCACCTCTCCGCTCTCTTGGGTTGCGTCCAGATCCACATCAGCCCGGATGAGAAAGTCGCGATCCCCGTCGGAGTCCTTGAACGTCTGAACAACATGCCAGACATGATCGGAGTTCTCGTCAGCTTCATCAATGGAGAGGTAGGCCATCGACCGGGCATCGCCGTCCACCACAATCTCTTCGTGTTGGGCGTAAAAATCATCCAGTACCTGCTGCCAGCGGCGCTCCGGATAGCCAAAATCGCTATCTATATCGCCTAGGTCTTCCACCTTGCCGAGGGCGGCCAACCGAACGCGGAGAAAAAGTGCGTTGCGCACCAATACCGTGAGACCACGTCGATCGTATACCACCGCTTGTGCTGCCTCAGGGGCTGCAAGATTCTCGGCTCTTTTCGAGGCAGCACCCTCCCATTCGTCCACCAGACTGGAATCAATAGAGTGCACCACAAAGTCCAGCCATGAGATAATATCCTGCAGCCGTTCATCCCGCCGTGACTCCAAAACGGTGCGGTCCAGCACCCGAAACGCATCGGAGAGGTAGCGCAAAAGCAAGCCCTCAGAATGCGCGATTTTGTAGCGCCCCACGTATGTCTTGAAGTCGGATGCGGTTTCCACCATATCGCGAAGAACCGATTTGGGCTTAGGCTCGTAATCGCGCGCCCACGGCACCGTTTCACAATATTTTTCGAAAGCAAATGAAATCAAATCCTCCAAAGGTTTAGGATAGCTCACCTCGGCCAAGCGTTCCATACGCTCCTCGTATTCGATGCCCTCGGCCTTCATCTCGGCAACAGCGTGATCGCGAGCCACCCTCTCCTGGGCACGCAGCACCTGACGCGGATCTTCCAGGGTTGCCTCCATGAGCGAAATCACATCCAGCGCATAAGCGGGATCCTCAGGATCAAGCAGATCGAGCGCCACCAGCAAAAAGGGTGATAACGACTGATCAAGCGCGAAATCATCCGGAAGATCAACCGTGTTGGTATATTCAACGGCGCCGTCCTGCATACTGCGGCGTTCTACCACCCCGGCCTCAATCAGCGTGTCGAATACCTCAGAGGCGCGTGTGGTCAAGGCAGCCTTTTGCGCCTCACTTTGCATCGATTCAGCGATCAAGCGCTCGGTGCGCGCCCATGCGTCGCCACCCTGGGACACTAGGGCCAACACCGCCGAGTGCATGATGCGCATGTGTGGCACAAGCATTTCAGGAGGGGCATCACGCAGACGCTCAAAGGTCTGCTCGCTCCAGTTGACAAAGCCCTCAGGAGGCCTTTTCTTTTTGAGCTTACGCAGCTTTTTCTCATCACTCGCAGCTTTAAGGCGCGCTTTCTCGTTTTCAATCTCGTGCTCGGGCGCTTCGACTATCACCAGACCCTCGGTGTCGAAACCCGAGCGTCCGGCGCGCCCCGCTATCTGATGAAACTCGCGTGCCCGCAGACGACGTTGGCGGATGCCGTCATATTTGGTGAGTGCTGTGAACAGCACGGTGTGTATGGGAACGTTGATACCCACCCCCAGCGTATCAGTTCCGCAGATTACCGGCAAAAGGCCCTGCTGAGCGAGCTTTTCCACCAACAGACGATAACGGGGAAGTATGCCTGCATGATGCACACCCACACCGCAGCTCAAAAGACGTTTCAAAATCTTGCCGAAGCCGGTGGTGAAGCGCGTGCCTTTGATTGCGGCTTTGACAGCCTCGCGTTGTTCCTTGGTCGCCACGCCGTAACTGGCGAGGGCTTGTGCGCTGGCGAGGGCCGCGTCCTGCGAGAAATGCACGATGTAGATAGGGGCTTTCCCGTCGCGCAGAGCAAGCTCCACAGTTGACTCAATCGGCGTCTTCACGTATTCAAAGACAAGTGGCACGGGTCGAGGCGCATCGGCCACCACATCCACTGCGCGACCCGACTTTCGCTTGAGGGTCTCGGCAATCTGCGTCATGTCGCCCAGAGTCGCGCTCATCAGCAAAAACTGGGTTTGCGGAAGCGTGAGCAGCGGAACCTGCCATGCCCAGCCGCGATCAGGCTCTCCGAAGAAGTGAAACTCATCCACAGCCACACAGCCGATGTCAGCAGCCGCACCTTCTGCCAGGGCTTGGTTGGCCAAAACCTCTTGCGTACAACATATGACCGGCGCCCCTGTGTTGATATGTACATCACCCGTTGCCATACCCACGTTCTCGCGGCCTAAGAGATCCACCAGGTTGAAGAACTTTTCGCTGACCAGGGCTTTGATGGGAGCCGTGTAATACGAACGTCGCCCGGTACACATCGCCATAAAGTGCATCCCTAAGGCAACCATGGATTTTCCCGATCCGGTGGGCGTGCCCAAGATCACGTGGTTTCCGGCAGCGAGATCTACAAGCGCGTCTTCCTGATGAGGCCACAGCTCAATTCCCAGGTCGGTAACCCAAGCCAAAAAGCGCTCGAAGGCTTGATCCTCCGTAAGCCAAGGATCGGGTTCACTGCCGTCTTGCGGCTCCCACCACTCAGGCGCGATTCGGCCAAGTGTGCCGTATGCGTCGGATTCGACAGGTACAAGAGAGCTGCTAGAGCTACCTGAGGGGATGGATGGGCCGGATGGTCTGGAGCTGCCAGAGGGGCTGAAGGAGCCGGAATCGCTGACAACACCTGAGGTTGTCACATTTGCTGTGAACTGCTTCTTTTGCACGTGATTTCGCTTTCTTCTCGCCCCTTCGCGCGCCCTTTCCTTGCCTACTTGCCCTCTCCTCATTCGCGCGCCCTTTTTACCTTCGCGTCCTTTTCTCTCCAGATCGCCCTTTTCACATCTGTCGCTCTTTCCCTATTTGCTCGCCCGCCATATTGTATCCTGTCAAGTACAAAACCGTTCCTTGGGTTACATCCTTGGGTTCGCTTGTGCCTGCGTGGATACGCATGCATGAACACCCTTGTGCAGGCATGCTTGCATGAACACGCGTGTACGAACGCGGTACCAAGTTTATCCGGCAAATAGCCCACATTGCGCAAAGGAACACAGCTGTACGACCCATTTGTATGAGCACAGCACTAAGCGAAAGGATTACCCTCATGAGAGTTTTCATCGCCTTGGAGCTTCCTGAGGATTTTGCCGCCGAAACGTCAGCGCTTGCGCGCGTGATCAAAGAGCACGTCGAGGGACGATTCATGAGACCTGAAAGCTATCACCTCACGCTAGCGTTTCTGGGAGACATTGAAGAGAGGACTCTCGGGCGCGCCGTTGAAGCCATCAAGGCCGCTTGCAAAAGAAAGGCTCCTGTCACCCTTTCAAGTTCCGGTCTGGGACGGTTTGGGCGCACGAGCGATGCCACCCTGTGGATGGGGGTGACCGAGAACGCCGGGATTATGAGTCTGGCCTCTGATGTTCGGGAGGAACTTGCGGCGCGTGAAGTCCCGTTTGATACAAAAGCCTTCAAGCCCCATATCACCCTCGCCCGACGGGTACGCATCCCTCGTACAAAACTGCCCCCACTCCCCTTCCCTCGCCCCGATGTGGCGCGCCGTGTTACCGTGTTCAAAAGCGAGCTGTCACCCGAAGGTGCCACGTATACGCCCCTGCATACAACTGAGTGGGAATGATTTTTGAGGTCATTTTTGCCGTTTTACCTGCGGTTATTCCAG
>CAZLKG010000133.1:0-4435 GCA_964560045.1 uncultured Slackia sp. | reverse complement strand
CCAGCATTTCGTTTCCCTCGCGTCTCAGAGCTCCTTGTTGAACCGGTAGCCTATCCCCTTCACGGTCTGGATCACCGTAGGAGAGGCAGGGTCCGGTTCAACTTTCTTCCGCAACTTGCTGATCATGACCATGATGTTGGCGTCGTCGTAGCAGTATTCCTCCTGCCACACCGCTTCGTAGATCTGCTTCTTCGTCATGATCCTGCCCTGATGATGGGCCAGGTACAGCAGAAGCTCGAATTCCTTGTTCGGCAGCTCGAACGTTCCCCGCTCGGTGGTCACGCTGCGTTCATCTAGATTGATTTCCAGACCGGTGTAGGAGAGGACTCCCTGAAATGCATCCATTTCGTTCAACACTGTGTAGCGCCGGATGAGGGAGGCGACCCTTGCCAAGAACTCATCCATGTCGAAGGGCTTTGCCAGGTAGTCGTCTGCTCCGGAGCGCAGTCCGCGCACCTTGCTGGCACTATCGTCCTTCGCCGTCAGCATCAACACGGGGACGGAACTGCCCGCCCGGATTTCTTCCAGCACTTCAAAGCCGCCGAGTCCCGGCATCATGACGTCCAGCACCACTAGCTGGTAGCTGCCCTCCGAAAAGGCCGCAAGACCTTCTCTGCCGGAGTGCCGACAATCCGCCAGCATCTGCTCTGCCTCGATATGCCTTTTCAACAGAGCGCACAGCTCTCTGTCGTCATCGATTATCAGAATCCTATTCACGTTCGATCCCCGCCCTTTCCCAGCTCCGGACATCCTCTCCAGGTTTCCACCGATGGATTCGAAGTGGGATTCTATGTTAGAGCACTGCCGCTGAGCGCGCAGGGGCGCGGTATGCGCGGAGGCGGGCGGAATGCATTAATTAGTGTTTCCCTAGAGCTTTTACACTGAAATTACTTTCAGGAATTCTAGTTCGGCATCAAATAACGGAATCGGGAAATGAGTGCAGGTAAGGCTGGATGATGGCGCAGCAAAGCAACATGCCTGCCGCTTTAATGCGAACAGATCTCACATGGCGCATCTTATAGAAGACTGGTATGAACGATTGAAGATAGAATGCAGAAGGTGCACCACCTCGCCGACCAGGTGACCGAGATCGACCTCGACGACGCAAAACGCGAAGCGCGATTACGTGCTGTTCCAGGACGGCCTGGCTAAGATCAAATAGGAGAATAGAATGAGCGAGGATTGCGCATATGAGCCACCTGTCACGGTGAGCAATGACATGATCGATCTGGTAGCTCAGGCATCATATGAGCTGGGGCGGGCGGTCGCCGTCTTGAGAGCAGAACGATCCGTTTACCTGCGCAGGGAAAACCGCATCCGCACCGTCCACTCATCGCTTGCGATAGAGCACAACACGCTCACGCTCGGGCAGGTGACCGCCATTCTTGACGGAAAGAGAGTACTCGGAGATCCGCGTGAGATCCGAGAGGTGGAAAACGCCTTTGCCGCATACGACTTGCTTACGAGCGTCGACCCCTTTTCCATAGATGAGCTGCTTCAGGCACACGGGCTTATGATGGACGGCCTGGTGCCGGAGGCGGGTCGTTTTCGCTCGGAGGGCGTCGGTGTGTTCGACGGCGATAGGCTCGTTCACATGGCTCCACCAGCACGGCTCGTGCCAGATCACGTCGCCAATCTTTTTGCGTGGTATGCCGCCTCGCCCTTGCATCCGCTCATAAAAAGCGCGGTGTTTCATTACGAATTCGAGTTCATCCACCCCTTCCAAGATGGCAATGGTCGCATAGGGCGTATGTGGCACACGGTCCTTTTGGGTGCGTGGAATCCCGTATTTTTCTGGTTGCCGGTAGAAGAGCTTATCCAGAAAAACCAGCAGGGCTACTACGATGTGCTCGGCTCAGCCGATGCGCAAGCCGATTCGTCCGGTTTTGTGCTTTTTATGCTTCGCTTGTTTGTCGAGGCCCTAAAAGAGGCGGGCGATGGCAATGTTTCATCCGATAAGCTTGGTGTTGAGTCTGATAAACGTACCAATTTGATACTCGAACATGACGATTTAGAGGTAAAACGTACTGATTCAAGTCAAAAGAGTGACGATTTGCACGTAAAACATAACGATTCAGCTCTAAAACGTGATGATTCGCACATTAAATGTACCGATTCGTCCGGTGCTGACCTGGGTGTGCATCATGGCGACAAGAACGGCTTCAACGTGCCGACCTTGCAGAACATCAATGAGCTTCGTAGAAGGCTCTCGAATGCCGACCACTTCGGAAGATCGGACGTAATCGCGGTTATCGGAGGATCTGATAGCCGCGCGGGCAAGCTCCTGAAAAAGATGCTCGATGTGGGAATCGTCGAGCAGGTGAAAGGACATGGTAAAGGACGTTACCGGTTCAAGGAGTCCCAGACCAAGTAAAACGGAGAGAAGGAAGGCTGTGGCAGATAGCGTAGCTGCTGAGCAGCTGAGGTGAGCGTTCTCGCTGCAAGACCGCTATTGTATTGTGCGCCGAAGCAGGGAGGCGGGCGGAGAGATCTGGAAGGAGAAGCTCACCTTTAACATGTCTTTCACTTCCCCAATCGATTTCATGTTATCGGAGGTTTAATGTGGCTATCACTGCGCCGAAATCACGCGATACGTTACTTTTCGATTTGTTGCATGAAGTGGACAGAGGAAAACTCCAGCTCCCCGAATTCCAGCGCAGCTGGACTTGGGACAATGAGCGTATTGTCAATATAATCGCAAGCCTTACACAAGGCTACCCGATGGGCGCTCTCATGCAGCTTGAATGCGGCGGTGATTTCAAGCTGAAACATCGAGCCTTTGAAGGGACGAGCGGCAGCATCGCCGAGCCGGATCACCTCGTGCTTGACGGACAGCAGCGTTTGACCTCGCTGTACTGCGCTCTTTATGCCAAGAACCCCGTAAGCACCAAGAACATGCGCGGGCAACCGATTAAGCGCTTCTACTACCTAGATATAAGGAAATGTCTCGATGAAGACTGTGATCGTCCGGATGCTGTGCTTTCGGTCCCTGATACAAAACAGGTAACCGAGGACATCGGGCGCAAGATAGTTCTCGATCTGACTACGCGAGAGAAGGAAATAGAGAAGCTTATCTTTCCCTCAAACTTGCTTTTTGATAGCAATGAGCGCAACGAATGGTTCAAGCAGTTTGCGAAGACCTATGGGTTTGAGTCCGAAGAATACGAACTTTGGGAGCGCTTCGAGGAAGATATCATCAACACAGCCAAGGGCTACATGGTGCCAGTGATCACGCTTCTCAAAGAAACTCCTCGGGAGGCTGTCTGCAAAGTTTTCGAAAATGTGAACACTGGCGGCGTGTCTCTTACCGTATTCGAGCTCGTTACGGCATCATTTGCAACATATGACTTTGACTTGCGCAGAAACTGGAACGACTCCGTACGACCAAAGATCCTTGGTGGCGAGGACGGTTCTTTTGTCACCGACTTAATGGAAGGCGTAGATGAGACTGCCTTTCTCACGTCGATGACTCTCTACACCACTTTTGGAAAAAAGATGGCTGGACAAGGGCACACACGTTGCAAGAAAAAAGACGTGCTTGCCCTAGATTTTGACGACTACAAGGCCAATCTTGATGTCCTCGTTGACGGCTTTGAAATGGCCCGAACGCTCCTTATTGGAGAACGCATATTCCGTAAGCGGGATCTTCCTTATGCAACGCAAATCATTCCGCTGGCTGCTACTTGTGCTTATATCGGACGTAAGGTCTTTTCTACCATTAGCACCAAGAACATACTCCGACGCTGGCTTTGGTGTGGCATCTTTGGCGAGATGTATGGCGGCGCGAACGAGACTCGCTACGCCAATGACATCGAAGATCTTGTAGATGAAATCGAAGGCCGCGCATCTCAGATGCGAACCGTCAATGCGGCATACTTCCAAGCCACGCGCCTGCTTGGTCTACAAACCCGCAATAGCGCCGCCTACAAGGGCGTTATGGCTCTCGTGTTCCGAGAGAATGCTCTCGACTTCATTGACGGCGAGCAGATGACGAATGTTAAGGCGATAAACACTCCTCCCGACATCCACCACATCTTCCCTCGTGCGCATTGCGAGAAGATCGGGCTGCCGCGCGAGCACTGGAATTCTATCGTCAATAAGACACCCCTTATCGCAAGTACAAATCGAATCATCGGCGGAGTCGCGCCGTCGAAGTATCTGCCGAAGGTAAAGCGTGAGGGGCAGATCGACGATAAAGAACTGAGAGCGCGTATCGAATCACATCTCGTCGATTTCGATGCCCTGGTAGCTGATGATTTCAACGCCTTCTTCAGCAATCGCGCGAAAAGACTGCTCGATGCCATCGAAAAGGCAATGGGAAAGGCAGTGCCTGGTAGAGATTAGGAAGAGACAGAAAACCGAATCGGCACGACGCTGATTTGAATAGAACAGATAGGAGAAGTGGGATATGCAGGAGCCACAAAAACCCGATCAC
>CAZLKG010000132.1:0-4448 GCA_964560045.1 uncultured Slackia sp. | reverse complement strand
AAGATAGCCACTACGTCCATCTTAGCTGCTCGGTTTCAATAGCACGGCGCAGGATTGGGCTTCTGGCTATTCGCTGCTTCCGACTATCCGCCGCTTCTCTGAGTGAGTGCTCGGTTCTTATCCTTGAGGGCTTCGAGGGACTTTGGATGCACGCGGCGAGCTGTGAAGCTTCTCGCAGCAACGAGATAAGCTCCCCCTAGCTCCTAAAACCCCGGCATAGGCCGATACGGATCCGCCCCATCCCATCCATTCGCCAGCTTCCTGCACATGTCAATCAGAAATGGTTGTGGCGTGTGGATCTCCACATAGTGCCCCCATACGTCAAGACAGTCAATGTAGGCAACATTTAATCCCTGGTTCGACTCCATAAGCATTGCCACATCGAATCCCGCATTGGAAAAATCTTGTATCGCGCCATCGAAATCATCCACCCATACACTGAAGTGGTTGAATCCCAATCGGCCCGGCACCGTATAGGGCGTTGGGTCCGCAGTCAGCGGTTTGATCAGCTCGATTTGAAGATCACCATACATGCCGTAGGCAACTTCCATGGAGTTGCGCACTTCTTCACCATGAAACAGCGTGCGCGCGGGATCGGGTGCACGAAAGTGGATGAACGGACCCGAGCCGAATAGCTTTGAATGAGCCAGCGCCGCCTTCTCCAGATCGTCCACGACGTACCCTAGCTGATTGATTGCGTATTTATTCAGGATCTTGTCAAGCATGGCTGCCTCCTTTCGTATGTCCGTGAGGCACCCCGTTTCAATGCGCCCTATCCTTGCCAGACGCCTCTACTAAGGACGAAATCAATCATGTAATTTTTTGAGGAACAATCCGGCGACAAGTGCAACGATCGCCGTCGCGGCGGCGATGCACAGCGCAAACGGCATGCCCGACACCACGCCCATCGACGACAAAATAATCGAGTACACCGCAGTACCAACCGCGCTACCGAAATTTTGGCTCAGCTGAATGACGGAATTGCCCTGGACGCGCGTTTCCTCCGGGATCTGAATCTGCGGTCCAGCCGAGAACACCACGCCGCTGGTGACGTTGTAGAAGCCACCCACAAACATGACTGCATACACAATGAAGACACTCGTATCGGGTGCCATGAGCGCCAATAGGATCAAAGCCACCGCCGCGCGCAGGGCACTACCGAACGTCAGAACGCCGCGCGCCGTGCCCGACTTGCCGATCATGCGTCCGAAAATTGGACCCATGAATAAGCCGGCAACCGACAGCAACGTGGTAGTGAGACCCGCCTCGGTGGCAGAGAGCCCCATGGCGTTGATCACATACATAGGAATGAAGAAGAACACCGCCATGTTCGAGAAATTGGTGGCGAAGCACGCCGTCGAGAGCAGCAGCGTGTTGCGATCTTTCAGCGCCCGAGCGGGGACCACGGCCGCGTCTTTCTTCTTACGGATGTCAAGCGCCAATATCACCAGGCCGACAACCGCAAGTATGAACACCGCATTGCTGGCCATGCCGCCAAATGGCAGAAAGCTCGTGCCCATGGAAAGCCCGCAAAGCAGGCAGCCCAAAAACACGGCAACAGCCACCGAACCCAGTGCATCAAAGCTGCCACCCGCCGTTGCGAACGCGGCGGCCTCGTCCTTGCTCACCTTCACTCCAAGATAGTTCAGCACCATGCCCACCATGATAACGACGGCAATGACTACGCACAGCAGACGCCAACTAGCGAAGTCCATGATCGCACCACCCAGCACCGGACCCACAAGCATGCCAAGCGACTGCATGGTGGCACAAATGCCGAGATACATGCCTGCTTGACGCTCGTCGAACATATCGCGGATAACCGAGTAGCCCACTACGTAAAGACCCGCGCTTGGCAGACCCCAAAACAGCGATACCACTATCAAGGTCATCATGTCAGGCGCCATTGCACGACCGATAAGACACACCAAGCCACTTGCCATCGAAAGTAGAATCAAAGGGCGTTTTGCTGCGGGATTTTTCGCAACTAGTAAACCCCACAATGGCATGGCAACAACACTAACGGCTCCACTTAGCGTGTTGGCGAGCGAGTAATAATCGAGTCCCCCTATCTCGGCTGCCGCCACAGGAAGCAACGTAGATGCCGTGGCGGACTGGAAGATGCAGCCAACTAAACACACGTATATGCCCACGAGAGTGAACATCTTTTTCGGTCGTGCCGCCGCCGCAAACGGGTTGACAGACACCCCATTCAGAGGTGCAGAGTCGTGAGTAGTCATATTTCCCTCATATCTATAGCCATAGAGAGCGGCACCCACTCCGCAAGAAACCTTCCACGCGCCATTGTATCAAGAATCAAGTAGGTAGGCGCTTATGAGGAGATACCGCCTCCCTCTCCTTAAGCTCGTCATGCGTCTGCAGAATCCTGAAAGGGCGTGCGTCAGATCCTGCCGTCGAAGGGCCGGATCGGCCCTTCGACGGCCCGGTGAGAATCCGGCAAACCACCCGAATCGCTTCAGCGATCGAGATCTCCCGCTGCCCCTGCGCTAGCCGCGCACCATCGAGTTGCCGCCGTTGACAGCGAACAGCTGCCCGGTGATGTATTGCGACATATCGCAAGCGAGAAACACCATAAGACCGGCGATATCGTCTTCGGGATCGCCCATATCGCCTTTGATGGGATGCTTCGCGCGCCGTGATTCCATGAACGTCTCGTACTCATCGGGGTCCATGTTTGACACGTAGGCTTTGTACATGGGCGTCTTCATGCAGGGCAACACTGTGTTGCAGCGAATGCCGTACGCATGTCCCCACTCTTGCGCGATGACGCGCGTCCAAGTAGCTACGCCCGCCTTGGCCGCTGAATACAGGCCGTCGTTGGGTGCACCTTGCAGACAGGTCTCAGAGCCAAAGTTGACGATAACGCCCTTGCCGTGATCTTGCATGAGGCGGCAGGCGATCTGGTCGACGATGATCGTCTCTTTCATATCGTTATCGAAGATGAAATCGATGTCGGAGGCGGTGTACTCGATCGCAGGGCGCATCGCCTGCATTTTGGCTGCGGTGTGGATGACCACATCGAGCCCACCCATATCCTCTTTCGCCTTGGTCATGGCAGCTTGGGCAGCGGCCTCATCGGTGAGGTCGCAGTTTACGTATGTCACTTTTCCAGGACCCTTCGCGTTCGCCTCGGCAGCAAACGCCTCCCCCTCTTCTGGCTTAATATCGATCGAAGTGACAATTGCGCCTTGGCGTACATACTCGGCGACCGTGGCCGAACCGATGCCGCCCGCACCACCAGTAACGATGATCTTTTTTCCCTCGAGTAGATTCTTTCCTTCTAGCATCGCCAAACTCATACTGTATCTCCTCCTTATTTTGAGCGTACAAATCTATCCGTTCCTTATGAATGGCGCAGAAACGCTCTTCGTCCGACACGAAGGCGAAACCGAGCAGAAGCGCCCGCGATCAGGATGGTGCCGGCAAATCTTTACTGCGGTGGCTTAGGGGCTGCGGGGGCGGAAGGCGTCTTCGGCGCTCCAGGAGCTTTCGGGGCGGGAGGCACCCCTGCGTTTGCAGCATCGAGTTTGGATTGGTCAGCATCGAAATCGAATTTCTGCTCTTCGAGCGCTGCTCCGCACTCCGTGCACGCCTTGGCAATGGGCTTATTTGAAGCCCCGCAGCTAGGACACGTTTTCATAGAGATCTCTGCCGGTCGAAAGCACATTTTCGTACTCCAATCACACCAGCGCGATGTCGCCGAGTCCGATGTCTTTGTCCATGGTGGATGCAGTTAGCACCTTCTTTTTCCCGTCTGCTTCGATGGTGATGGTCCAATCGGCCTCAGGAAAATCGTTGAGCCAGAAATCGCCCCAATCGTCGGTCGTCGCAGTGAACGTCCCTGGATCACCCGTCGCCGTAACGTCGGCGCCAATAACGACCTCTTTTGCCATCGGATCGTAAACCGTGCCAGCCACGAACCGTTTGGGCAGACTGCGATAGAACACACGGGGCTTGGTACCGTATTCGGGATGCAGCACCTCGGTACCCTCAAGGTCTAGCTCGCTCTCTTCGCCAAACGTGATCACGTCCATATGGCAGTTATCCATGCATCGCGGCACATGAATAGGCTCGTCGCCGTCGAGCAGATGAGCGCAACCTGTGCATTTCTGCGGCAGATTCAGCTCCTCGTTCCAGAACACCGCATGATACGGGCAGGCATCTATGATCTGGCGCTGGCCTTTGGCCTTGACGGGATCGATGACCACCAGGCCGTCATCGCGACGATATACCGCGCCATCGCGAGCCGCCTTCATACAGGGCGCATTTTCGCAATGGTTGCAAAGCGTAGGCAGATAGGTGACTCTCACATGTGGGCGCTGACCGCGCTCGTACTGATTGAGCTTGAGCCAGAATTGACCCGTCTCGGGCTGCGCTTCAGCGAAGGGTAGCCATGCCTGGCCGCAATGCTCGTCCTTGCAGCCGAT
>CAZLKG010000131.1:0-4540 GCA_964560045.1 uncultured Slackia sp. | reverse complement strand
CCCGCGACCTTGGGATTAAAAGTCCCCTGCTCTACCAACTGAGCTAACGGCCCATAGCGTCTGCTATGTACGCATGCGGCGTAAACCCCCCGGTGTCCGTGGCATTACCCAGGCAGCACGCCATCCGCACACATATACATGCGACGGAGCATTCTACTGCCGCTTGCACATTCAGTCAACCATGCAGACAAAAGCCCTATCCTCCGCAGAAGGAGCGGAAGATCCATGCGAGCTTCTAGGGCGTCAATCGTCCGCCCTATCCGCGGAAGGGGCGGAAAGGGCGGGTTAGCAGACCTTGAACACCCAGCCGTGCTTGTCCTCAAGTTTGCCGTCTTGAATGCCGGTGAGGGTTTCACGCAGCTGCGTCATGACGGGTCCCATTTCATCATGACCCTGAGGGAAGCAGATTACCTCATCGCCGTTGTGAATCTCTCCCACGGGGCTTATCACAGCGGCGGTGCCGCATAGGCCGCATTCTGCAAAATTCCTGTCCTGGATTTCGGAGAATTTGACGGGGCGTTCCACAACGCTGTATCCCAAATCCTTTGCGACCTGCACGAGTGATCGGCGGGTGATAGAGGGCAGGATGGAATTAGTATGCGAAAGGGGCACAACCAAGGTACCCTCGTTGTCCACAAGAAGGACGTTTGCTCCTCCGGTCTCCTCTACGTATTCTCGTGACTGAGAATCAAGGTATAGATTCTCATCGTAGCCGTTGCGGTGGGCTTCCATAGTGGGGTGCATGCTCATGGCGTAATTGAGGCCCGCCTTGATGTTGCCGGTGCCGTGCGGAGCGGCGCGATCATAGCGCGAGACGCAGAGTTTGATGGGCTTCAGCCCACCTTTGAAATATGGCCCCACGGGGGTCACCAGAATACGGAACTGGTACTCCGATGCGGGAGCCACGCCGATAATTTCTCCAGAGCCAATCATGAAGGGACGCACGTACAGCGTAGCACCGGATCCATAGGGTGGCACCCAAGCAGCGTTGACTCTGACCACTTCTTTGACGGCTTCAACGAAGCGATCTTTGGGGAAGGGGGGCATTTCAAGCCGCATGGCAGAGGCATGCATGCGCTCAGCGTTAAGATCGGGACGGAAGCATACAATGTCGCCGTTTTCGGCGGTGTACGCCTTCAAACCCTCGAACACCTCTTGGCAGTAGTGGAAGATACCGGCGCACTCGGAAAGCGTGATGGTGTGGTCAGGGGTGATTTCACCTTCGCTCCATACTCCATCCTTCCAATGAGCGACGAAGCTCGCGTCCGTCGGCTGGTAGGTGAAGCTGAGGTTTCCCCAGTCCAGATCTTTCTTCTCCATCTTTCGGTTTCCTTTCCCTTATGCGATGACGGCGCATGCGCGAAGGCTGTGCGCGGGTCTAAGAAATGCATCCGGCCCAGTATGCCTCTATTGGGGTAGGGTTCGGTTAAAAGTGCGGGAATTCTTCAAATGTGGGGATCTGGCACAGCGGAGTCAACTGCGGAGCCGACAGCAAAGAAGGCAGCAAAGAAGCACGTATGGATGAGGGTATGGATGTGAACACGGCGAACACGGCGATGTGCTGTTCTCTTGCATACGAGGGCACCTTGCTCTAAACTGACTGCTCCGATCTTCTTCTGTGTGAAGGGTCTTGTTGGGCCATGGTGTAATGGCAACACAGGGGTTTTTGGTGCCCTTATTCCGGGTTCGAATCCTGGTGGCCCAGCCATATGCCACGCCGCGTGAGTATCGCGCGCGTTCGGAACCGCGCTCTTGGGCGGCACCTTTGCGTGCGAAGCGTCGCGATGTTACATATCAGCACATCTGAAACTGCTCAGATCATCGGGTACAGACTCGCGCTCTACCGCGAAAGCTCCCGCGACGACGCCAAGCATACTCAGCTTATCTAAAAGACGCCCCTTCTTCCTGCAAGATTAAAACGCAACAGTGCTGCATTTAGAAATTCGACCTACCAAAGACGCCTACTCAATCCGGATCAGAACTTCCGCCCGCAGGGTAGCTACCTGCAGGCGGCTTTTTGGCTTAAGAGAGCAGCAAGAACCTGGCTACAAGACGAAGAACACCACAGTGTCGATGATGAAGAGCGGAATCAGCACAGCCAGCGACCAGCCCATGTATCCGAAGAAGGTGGGCATTTTCACCTTGGCGCGTTCAGCGATGGACTTCACCATAAAGTTGGGTGCGTTGCCGATGTAGGTATTTGCACCCATGAACACAGCACCCGCCGAAATCGCGACAAGCGAATTCACGGCAATCGTGCCGACTGTGGTCTGGATGGCAGCTGTGGCGGCATCGGCACCAATAGATCCTGCGGTGGTCATGAACACCAAGTAGGTGGGTGAATTGTCCAAGAAGCTGGAGAGTACGCCCGTTGCCCAGAAAAACTTCCAGGGTGTATCAATTCCTAACTCGGATCCGTTGGCATGCAGGATGGCAAGCGCCGGGATCATCGTGACAAAGATGCCGATAAACAGACGTGCCACCTCAGCAATCGAACCCCACTCGAAGTGGTTGGACTCGCGATACACCTTAGGCGTGATACCCATGGATATGGCAGCGGCAAGCAGGATCAGACCAACCTGTACGATGTACTCAATGCCGATATGAATGTCGCCGAACACATAGAAGCCGTAAGTCTCTCCAGTCGCGGGGTTGTCGAACAGGCCGGACTGTGGGATGAAACCGTTCAGAATGACAGCTGCGATGATCAGGGCGATGCAGGCAATGTTGCGTTTGCCTTCAATACGGATAGGCGTGCGGCCATCGGAGCTGTTCATCTGAGCCAGCGACCGAGCACCTTCTTCGCCCTCTTTTTTGATGTAGTGGCGGTCTATAAGGGCAAACACCGCCAGCAACACAACGGCGTTGAATAGCCACAGGGGCCATAGGTGCTGCATTGGCCAGAAAAACGGTACGCCGCGCAGATAGCCCAAAAACAGCGGGGGATCGCCTAGCGGAGTGAGGCAGCCACCGATGTTGGCCACCGTGAAAATGAAGAAGACCACGATGTGTGCCTTATACCTGCGCCACTGATTCGCACGCAGCACGGGGCGAATGAGCGTCATGGCTGCGCCTGTGGTGCCAATGAAACTGGCCAAAAGCATGCCGATGCCCAGCATGGCCATATTGTTTCGGGTGGTTCCTGCGATACTACCCGCAATGTGGATGCCGCCAGCCGCTACGTACAGGCCGAACAGCAGCACCACGAAGGGGATGTAGTCAACGATCACCACCTCGGCAAGTTCGGAGACTGCCACGCCTGCGCCATAAGCCATAGCAAAAGGGACCAAGAACAAGAGCGACCAGAAGGCGGCCACATGCAGCTGGTGGGATTCCCACCATTCGCCTTTAACGATGGGAAAGATTGCGATAGAGAGCAGCATGCCCACAAAGGGGATGCAGCTCCAGAGGGGGAGCGTGGTTCCAATTTCCATGAAGTTTTCTGCATTTCAACTCGGGGACAATGCGCCTGGCGGCAATTGCATGCTGAAAAACCGCTGTCCGCCTGACACCGAACCTAACGAGTATAGTACGCAATCACATATGCGTGCGCTCTTTTTCCATGAACAACTGTTACAACCCTGTTTCGGCGGGCTGAGGCAGCACGCCGGGCAATAAAGAAGCCGGATACTGTTGTTCGTGTTTGTCTATCAGCATATATTCTGTTCGTCGTGTCTTGCGAACCTGATATATCCAAAGACAAACCGCAGGTAAACGGCCTACTGTGATGCCTTCTGCGGGGGTGGTTTCGCCTCTTTGTACATATTTACATCCCAAAGTTAGATCCCAAAGGCAGGGAAGATAAGGAAGGGTAAGCCATATGGCCTATATAACAGGTAAAATATGATGTGATATCATATCGTATAGGAGGGAGACGGATGAGTGCGATAGGGGTTCATCCGAGAGTATCTAGCTGCCATCCAGAGGTCACAGACGGCGATGTGGCGGCCGCTATGCGCGGGATGATTCGTTATAAACAGAGAACTACAGGCGAATGGCTGGCGGTAGGCTTAGACGGAAAGAACCGACTTGTTGAGCTGGTCTACCAATATGATGAAGAGGAAGACTTCTTTTTCGTGTTTCATGGTATGACTCCGCCAAGCAGTAGGACTCTCAAGGAACTTGGGTTGGAGAGATGAGTATGAACGTATCCGAATACATGAAAAAGCACGGCCTCACCGATGCGGCACTCGATGAGATGGCCTTGCCTTATGAGTGGGGCGACTACGAGAGCGAAGTCGGCACGGTGTATAGCGGCTCGCATGTCGACGCGGTAGGCAAGCGTCGTGTGACGGTCATCTATGATGCGTTCGCCACGCAGCGCGTGGCCGACATAGCCAGGGAGCGAGGAGTTAAGCCTTCCGAGGTGTATAGGGATGCGCTCAACTACTACCTCGCTGCTCAGGAATAAGCCTCGGGAAGCCTCGGGAAACCGGGGCTTCTACCCTATCGGGACAAAATAGCTACCCCAATACGCAAAACAGGTCAGCCGACAAGCGACTGACCTGGTGTTTACTGGAGCCGATGAGCGGACTCGAAC
>CAZLKG010000130.1:0-4571 GCA_964560045.1 uncultured Slackia sp. | reverse complement strand
TCGGGGGTGTATAGCCAACGCTACAAATGCGATGCATAGGTATACGATGTATACGAAGCGTATGTTCAGCAGATCGTATAGCAGGCTTGCGATGATAAAGGCAACTGTTCTGACGAGAATCGATTTATATCCAAGGCGAAATGCGTCGGCGAATGATTTTGCACTGCAGTAATCGATCCAGGAAAGCATAAGAAAAACGGTTCCTCCCCCAAACAGCATCCCGAACAAACCGGAACCTTCATTAGTCAAAGGCAATAAATAGAGATAGGAGATAAGTCCAACTGCTGAGAGGGCAGACCCGAGAGCACCTACACCGGAAAGGATGGTCGTGTCTACTCTGGACTCGATTACTGCTCCCAGTGCGATGGAGACCATGCTTGCCAGTGCCGCACCAACGAGGGCACCCACAAAGAATGCTCCGTCGATGTCTCCTGGATAATTGATTGCTCCGTTAAAGGCAGCAAAAAGCATTCCTAAACCAACGCATGCTCGCAATTCGGTGGCATCCGAGCCGATCAGAGATGTGATTTGTCGTCTCATATTCAATCCCCAAAACAATGCCAGATCGACGGTACTGTGTCATGTTCCTGTAGCCCTTTGATTGTTGCAGTGCGGGCGGAGAGGAGTCTACTTTTGCGCGGGGGGGGCATGAAACAATTAGCATCTGTTGCCTTCGAGGTGAACCTTCTTCATGGCGGTTCCGGTAACACAGAGTAGTTAACACGGTATTCCTTTGGTGCATACAGAGCTCCCTTGAAGGTGTGTCGGAAGAAGATTGTAAGAGACTGTACCGCGAAACTTTCGCGTCATCATGAGATTCCTGTTTAAATTCACTTAGAGGGCTTATCAGAGGGCTTATCAGACATAGGCTCATGAGCTAAATCGGAGGCATCCGTCTCAGAGCCGCTTCTGCGTCCAAAACGCCTTTTTGCTCTTCGGATGATTCCGCGCAAAAATGCTGCTTCAGGAAGATTCAGGCGCAGTGCCAGACCGAAGGTGATAAAAATGGCGACGATTCCACCGCCGAGAATGCGCAGCAGAGCATGGGGGATTGATCCGTCAGAGGGGGCTATGCTGGACTCAAGGATCAGTGATATGACCATACCCGCTGCGGCACCGAGGCAGCCGAGAAGTGTAGAGAGCGCTATGGATCGAAGGATGCTTTTAAGACCCACACGTCCCATTTTCACGCGCAAATATATGAAGCACGCAATATCAAGGGCGAGATAGTACAGCGTTTGACTCAGTGCCACCGTAATCATTCCCACCATTGGCGACAGGGAAGATGCTTGGGAGAGAAATACCGCTATGAATGCAATTTGCAATGCGGCAGAAGATGTCATCATGACGGCATAGGCCTTCATTGACCTCAACGCCGAAAAGGACTTCTGCATATAGGTGCTTACGCTGTACGCGGGAAGCGAAGTAGCAAGCGCCATGAGATATATGGCTATCTCCGAGATATTGTCCGCACTGAAGGCTCCTATGCGAAAAAGCGTTGTGAGAGGTTCAGCAAAAACAATCAGGTACAGCATGAAGGGAATCATGAAGAATAATATCTGGCTGCTACCCGACACCACGGTTTGCTTGAATCCCTGCATATCGCCGCGTGTTTGCATATTGGCTATTTCAGTGAACAGCGTTGTGGTTATAGGCACGGTGAGAAAGGAGTAGGGGAGTGTAAACCAGAGGCGTGCGTAGTAGATGACCGAAGGCCCGTTGTCCAAATAGGCATAGGCGGCGGAGTTTTGAACCGAGACTATCACCATGCCAACAACCATGACGATCACGGCAGGTACACCGATGGACAGAGTTTCGCGCAGGTTGGGATCGCGCAGATTAACATGAAAACGCAGGCGTATACCATTGCGTTTGAGGGCGGGAATCTGGATTGCCATCTGGGCGAACACGCCTAGCGGGTTACCTATGGCGATGATGAGTTTGGCAAGGTCGGGATCGTTGGGTGCTATCGTGGCGTAGAGGATGAAGGTGGTCGCCACGATCACGTTGTTAAAGATGGGGGCTGCGCTGCTCCATGCGTAATCGCGGGAGGCATTTAGCAATCCGCTGAGGATGGTGGAAACTCCGTAGAAGACAATCTGCATGGCGAAGAAGCGGAAGAAGAAGATAGCATCGCCCATGGTCTCCTGATCGTTCATGAAGCTCTGGGTGTAGATAAGTGCCGGGGCAAATATCGTGCATACGAGGGCGACCAGACCCAAAACGATGCACACGATGCTCAAAAGGTTGCTTGCATATTCGTTACCACCGCGCTCCCCAAGCCTGTTTTTGACCGACACATACACGGGAAGAAAGGCTGTGATCAGTATGCCTCCGGCAGCCATCTCGTAGAGCATATTGGGGAGGTTATTTGCCACCTGATAAGAGCTTGCCAGCATCGTGGAACCGAGCGCAAAGGCTAAAGCCCAGGTGCGCACGAAACCTGTGACGCGGGAGATAATGGTGAAAAAGCTGATGAGAGCCGCAGAGGTGCCGATGGAGGAGGGATCCGCCGAAGGTTTGTCCTTGTGTTTGACCTGTTCCTCTTCTTCTGATGTGGAGATATGCGTGCTGCTCATATCATGCTTTCGGGTTTGGATATAATGCGCTATCCACACAATGCTAGCCTTTGATAGAGGAACACGAAACAAGGCATCATGAATATCCTGATTATCCGCAACAATTCCAACCCCGCCGCCATAGATGCTTCCATGCTTCTTGGGAGCTACCTGGATTCGCAGGGCGTAAGACATCGGGAGCTTGATTCCGTCCCTCTTTCCATCGAATCGGTTCAAGATGCCTACTTTGACATCAATATGGCGGACTTCGATATGGTGGTTTCCTTGGGCGGAGACGGTACCATCCTGCGTACGGCGCGCCTGGTAGGGAAGTTGCGCATTCCTATTCTAGGTATCAACTTTGGGCATCTGGGATTTCTGGTTAACTCAAGTGAAGATGGCGTGGTGGCCATCATGGCTGCGGCCCTGTCAGGCGATGTGGTGCGCGAGGAGCGCACCAGCCTGCACGTCGATCTGATTTCTGAGGGGAGTGTGGTGGCGAGCCGCTTTGCCTTAAATGAGTTTTCCGTCACGCGCGGAGCGCTGGGGAGGATCATTGATTTCAGCCTGAGCATTTCCGGCAACCACTTGGTTGACATGCGTGGCGACGGTCTCGTGATAGCCTCGGCCACCGGATCCACCGCCTATGCCCTTTCGGCGGGCGGGCCGCTTGTGGCTCCTGATTTCAAGGGCCTTGTGGTGGTACCCCTCGCACCCCATACACTGCTTTCACGCAGCATCGTCACCGATCCGAGTGATGTTGTGGAGTTGGATCTGTCCGGCAATCCCGAAAGTCGTGAGGCAAGCTACTTTGTTGACGGAGAATTTATCAGCATTGACCGCTCTATCGATCGCGTGTTAGTGCGCAGATCCCACAACCCCACCATCTTGCTGCGACACAAACATGAGGGCTTCTACAGCGCTGTGGCTGATACCTTTTTTAGAGACGACAGGGGATAGGCGCTAAAGAGCCGGGTTCGATCGGCGCAACACGCCCTCAAATGAGTCCACCAAGACATCCGCAATCTCTGCTATGGCGGCCGCGTCGTGCGCGGCGCTGCTTTCGCGCACGGCTACGACGCCAAATCCGGCCTGCTTGGCTGTTTTAATGGCATGGAGCGAGTCCTCGAATACCACGGTGGCCTTGCGTGGTGTGCCCAGCTCACGCAAGGCCCATTCGAACACGTCGGGTTGGCTTTTGCTCGCACCCACTTCGGAGCAGGTGTAGATACCGCAGAAATGATGAGCTACCCCCAGACGCTCAAGCAGGGGGATGGCCAGATCTTTTTCTGAGGCGCTGGCAACGCACATGCGCACTCCCGCCTCTTCAAGTGCATCAAGCATGCCTGCAACGCCTGGCTTGAGCGCCACGAGGGCGCGGTAGGGTGTTCTGATCCCGGCGATAATGTCTCTACATATCTCCTCGGCAGACTCAGGTAGTTCGTAGACCTCCTTCATGTATGAGGCCGATTCCTCAATGGTGAGTTCCCTAAATCTGCAAAGCACCTCTGGTGTGGGGCTTTTTCTGCGGGAGGCAAGGTAGGCCGGGGCGAGATTTTCCCAGTATGTTATCGAGTCAACGAGCGTTCCGTCCAGGTCGAATATGGCTCCTTCAAAGGAGACAGGCGCGGTTTTTTTGACGATGACAGGATGTAGATCGGCGATGGCAAAGGAGCCTTTGGCAGATGCGGTGTAGGCGGGTGTGGTTTTTTTGGTGGTCATGGTACGGTCTCTCTTGAGGTGGGTTGGTTTTGCACCAGGGCGGTGCCGCTATGCGGCGCTGTGCCGTCATGGTGTAGTCTCTCTTGAGGTGGCTCGGCTACGCGTATTGTCGCAGGGTAGGCGAGTTTAGGCGAGGGGGTTTTCCGAGGGGATTTCTCCTGTGTTGATTCATCGACAAACGAACTTACTCGCGATTCCGTGGGATACAATCTCTTGGTGCCAAAGGCGCGTTTGTGCCACGGCGTTTTTTGTGCACTGATGAGGGAGTGGGCAGGGGGCATGCATGGCAAA
>CAZLKG010000129.1:0-4575 GCA_964560045.1 uncultured Slackia sp. | reverse complement strand
CTCGACAAGATGGCAGAAGCACTGAAGACTACGAAAGGGAAGTAGGTGCTTATTCCTATGTGTGGCGCGTCGGCGCTCATGCGTGACCAGTTCCGTTTTTGCAACTGAGCTGATCAATGACCGTGATGAATTCTTGTCGATTGTGAACGCTCATTTTCTGATAGATATGCCTCATGTGGGTGTTGGCGGTTCCTTCCGCTATATGCAGTGTTTGTTGTATAAACGGTACACTTCTGCCTCTGTATAGCAGGATTGCAATTTCGGTTTCTCGCGACGTTAGACCAAAACGATCTTTCAAACTTTTTTCCAACGCATCCTCCGTTTGTTCGGTGGTTATTGCCGAGTGGGAGGTTTCGTTTTGTCGCAAGCGGTTTGACTGCGGGCTGTTTTGGTTCAAGGCGAAAATGGAGATAAAGAAGAATAGTGCGATTATTACTACCACTATCGAGACCCAGGGAATCGACGAATCAAGAACGCCTGCTGTAAGGACAACGATTAAAGGGACGCTTAGGGCGATTGGGACTGAGAACGCACTGAGGCTTATACCGAAAGCTGCCAAAGGAGAGAATCCATTATGCTCAACGATTTGTGCTGAATACCACCATGAAAGTGCGCGGATACAGCTAAATGTTGCAGCGAAGAACATATATCCCAACGTCAAAGGGGCTTCAAAGACCGTGGTGAGCAGATATCCGAGGATCATGATTGAAAGAGCAAGTCGTAAGGCAGGGCTTTCTTGAGGTGTGGTTTTTGGAAATCTGCGTACGATTAGCATAAGGATTGCGATACCTATAGCTCCCCCGAAAACGTATATCGCTCCCATGGTCGAAAAACCTTCGCTGCTGTCTGAGCCGACAACAAGAAGATTTCGCAGAATCTCACCGCAAAGTGCACAAAAGAATGGGATGGCAAGGGGTATACAGATTTTCCATTGCCCTTGCTTTCTCAGGGTAGGAGGGCTAGGTCTTTCGTGCGCCAGAAGCATGGTATTGCCGGCCGCTTTTGCTTGCCGAGCTAGGATTATCCCTGATGCTAAAGGTAGTAAAGATGCAACAAAAACAATGAGAGGATAGGGGAGGGATGAGATTATGAAGAAGAAAAGGGCCGAAAACACCAGAGACGCATTCATCGCTTCAAAGGCGTAGTCGGAGCTTGTAAAACAAAGGATCTCGCTCCATGAAATCACGATGCATGCTCCGGTGCAGCCTGTTAGAACGTAGCCGGCAATGCCTGTCGTTAATGAAACGCTGGGTAAAGAGAAGTTAATTGATAAACCGAGGGGTAAAAGCGTCGTTCCTAGAGTCGCAAGAAGGAAGGATGCGATTATTAGAATGGGACGTCCAATTATCGTTTTAATTTGTCTTGATGCTGCGGCGATAGCGATGAACGCGGCTGCCTGTGCCCATGAAGTTGCGATCCAGATGAGATAGGCATATGAAGAAACCTGTTCCGATTGGGGGAATAGACAAAGGCTGTAATAGGTAAGTAATGTCCATGTCCAGAATAAAGCCAAGCCTATAGAAGGGAAAAGAGCGGATGTTGTGTTGCTTGCTCCGTGTTGGCTGGCTGTCATTTCGGGTCAATTTTCCTCTCCATAGTCCCTTAATCGTTGTGCTGCGGAAATGCAGGATAGGTTGTCGAGGAGGGTTAAGCATATTATAAAAATGCCCTTGACTTCAGTAGTTTACGATTGCGCCTTTGATTCCAGTTTCCCTTCCAGTTTTCATAATAGGCTTCCTATTATTTCTGACATGAGCCACTTCAATCATAGGATTCCTTTGATTGTTTCTCTGTTTGCTTTTCCTACGATTTGCGGCGTGCTGCATAGAGAGCAGTTAAGCCATAACGGAGGAGGGATTAATATGGGAAACATGGCAAAGCAGAAAAGCGATGGGCTTTCCAGAAGGCAGTTTATTGGTCTGGGTAGTGCCGCTGCTTTCTCGACTGCTGCGGCGTCTTTGGCTGGTTGTGCGCCTTCTGCTGGAAACAGCAGCGAGGAAGATGCCGAACAGGTTGTGGAATCGGCTGATGATTGGATGGGTTCCGATCCGGATATTGCTGAAGAGGATATTGCCGAGACGGTTGAGTCTGATGTCGTAATCGTTGGGGCTGGGGTAGCGGGCTCCATTGCCGCGTGTGCTGCCGTTGAGGAAGGTGCCTCTGTCGTCATTCTCGACAAGGGCGTAATCAACCATATCGGTGGTCCGGCATGTTCAATTCTGAATTCCGAATTTCAACTTTCCCAGGGTATGGATGAGTACGACGCAACACAGCAGCTGTATGAATTGGTTAGGGAGTCGAACTGGACGGCAAACACCGCACTCATCGCTCTGTGGGCTTATCACAGCGGAGAAATATTGGATTGGCTCGTAGATGAAGTCATCGCACTTGACCCTACCGCGGGCGGAGCACTCGACAGTCCCTTGTATGTTACTGCGTTTGAAGAGGCATCGGGTGACCCTGAAATATGTCAGTGGCGCAATACGGGTGTGTATTTAGGGACGACAGACGTACCGTCCAACATGGGTGATTTCATCACGGTTCTTCAGTATTACGCGACCCAGAATGGCGCTGATCTGAGATTTGAGAACAAGGTCGTGAAGATAGAGCTTAGCGATGCAGGCATAGTCACGGGGGTTATTGCCGAGCAAGGAGACGGGAGCTATATCCGATATAACGCCACAAGAGGTGTAGTCATGGCGTCTGGCAGTTTTGGGTCAAATGCAGCCATGCGTAACGCTTTTCTCAAACCTAAAATCGCGCGCGCTTTTGAAACGAATAACGTAGGTGAGAGCTTTATGCCTGAGCCACCGGCAGAGCCTCTCGATAACGGTGAGGGTCATATGATGATGTGTCGTATTGGCGCAACGATGGAGCAGTATCCCAACCCTCATAACGAGTATGCGCAAAGCACCATCATGGGCGTCCCCTTTTTGGCAGTAAACAGTGCAGGGCAGCGTTTTGTCAATGAGGCTCAGTCGATGCTCTGCTATGCGGATTTGCTATGCGAACAGCCGGGAGACGATTTGACGTATTGGACCATTATTCCTGATGATTATGCGACGAGCGGCATTGCGTCAACTAATGTTGCCGTTGATGAGGCGGGCAATATAGTAAATCCTTTCTCCGACGACCAATATGAGGCACTGCAGAGAGGACCTATGGCTGATACTATCGAAGAACTCGCAGAGCAGATTGGCATGGATCCCGACATCCTTGTTGCCACAGTTAATCGTTATAACGAGCTATGCGACGCCGGTTTCGATGAGGATTTTGGGAAGCTCCCCAAGTACTTGAGACCCATTCGTACGGCTCCCTTCTATGCCGACCAGCAGACCATGTTTTGCTGCGTGACCCTTGGTGGAGTGCGCTGCAATGGCAAACTTCAAGTTCTTGGGACAGATGGCCTTCCCATTCCCCATCTATATGCAGCAGGCAATACCGTAGGTCAGCGTCTTGGGGCTGGGTACGAAGGGTCGTTTGGGGGTATTACGAACGCATACGGTATCACGCACGGATATTTTGCGGGAAAGAATGTGGTTTCTGAGGAGTAGCAGAGGAGGTTCCCTGCGACAAAGGCGGCATTCTTTTCTGGGGATTCTGGCGGTAACTTACCATAACCATGAGCAATATGACTTCTTAGTTCGTATGCTTGAAAGGAAAGGTCTGCGACCGCCAGATAGGCACAGGGCGCTATATGCGTGAAACAGATCAGCGTGTCATAAATGTCTTTTGAGTATCGATTGCGGAGTTCACCAAGAGGCGAAAACGCCACCATCGAGTATCGCGCGGACGAAAATGCAGAGCTTGTCAGAGCTTGGCAGAGCTTGGCAGAGCACCGCGCAGCCTAAGTTCTTGTAGAGCCGTTTCGTCGGCGAGCCTCGTGGTTGCTCCGATGCGAACGTAGGCGCTTTCCTCTGGATCCACGCCCTTAAGATGATATGGTGTCGCCGACCCAGGCTGCACCTCGACTACAACAACATTGCATCCGCTGATATTCTCGACGCGAATGCGCGGCGCAACCTGTGGCTCACAAAGGTCGTCCACTGCGTTGACGACAGCATCGGCAACCTGTGGCGCGTTTTCCACCCCGACAATTCCGTAATCGCTGTCGCGTACGCCCACAATAAGTTTGCCTCCCGCCGAGTTGGAGAAGGCAATGATCGTTTTCACGTACCGCTCAGCATGGGTAGGCAGGTTCTCCTTCAATTCGAGGATCTTAGACTCCCCGGTCCTTATCTCGTTAAGCAGATCTTTCTCGGCCATGTCAGCCCCTTCTAACAGAAAAGTAAGCAAAGTGGATAGTGCTTCAATTTTACCAGCGCATTCAACTGGTGCGCAGTCCCGCCTCGCAGTGCGCGGCCAGAGCGCGGTGCTGATGGGTCCAACCGACACCGGTAAGACCTACCTCGCCTGCGCAATCGCTAAGGCGGCTTGCTAAAGGCGAATGAGGACAAGCCATGTCAGGTGTTCCGATCTCGAGGAGGCATGGAGAATCGCACGCAACAGTTCAGGAGGTGAGCGCAAACCTCTGCGCAAGCATGCCACCTTCTAGGTGCTCGTGCTTGACGAGTG
>CAZLKG010000128.1:4324-4595 GCA_964560045.1 uncultured Slackia sp. | reverse complement strand
AGCGAGCACTTCAAGGCTTTGCATAGCAGAAGGCGCGATGGACGTACGCGTCTTCGTGGTGACGCGAGTTGCCGCCTGAGCCTCGAGGTTTACACTTCGCATAGAACCTCCTCGAACACCGCATCGCGCATCTTTGGTGCTTCGCCATGAGAGATAGAATGGATTTCCCTACTATTGGACAAGATTAACCGAGGAACTGCGTCTACAAATATTCATATTTCTTGCAAATTTTCGCGTCATCCGTATCGTAAGAAAGGGAGGAGCAAAACCC
>CAZLKG010000128.1:0-4314 GCA_964560045.1 uncultured Slackia sp. | reverse complement strand
ACATAGATAGAACTGCGTGGATCATATAAGGCAGCGACCTGCTCGCTCAACGAATCACCACGTCCACTACGACAGACGACCGTATACCAACTAGCGTCGGCGCTTAGCCTTAGGAGCCGCCTCGGCAGGGCCGGCATAGGTCTGTACGATGGAAGCATAAAGACGAGCCTCATCACCCACCACCTCAAGATCTGTATCCATCCAGTTGCGGCGACGGATGGATACAAGTGCCCACTCCTTCGCGGATCCCTTGATATAGTTCAGACTCTCGGAGTCACCCTTAGCCCAGATCTTGCCCGAAGGAAGCACGAGTTCCAGATACATTGGAATCTCAGGTCTGAAGGTAAGACCATTTACGTTGTACATATTCGGGCGGCCCTGCCACGAGAGAAACAGCGTGGAGATTATACGATCCTTGACCACAGGATCGACACCCAGAGCGTCATAGATATCGACCGAATGAGCCCACAACTCCATCAGACGAGCCGAAGCCAGAGAACGGTTAGACATCGGCGGAATACCGGCTGCCCACGGCACGCGAGCCTTGGGTCCCTGCGCCATAAAGGTGGCGTTCATGATGGTGCGCTGCTCGCGCCAGAAGGCGAGGATATCGGCACCGGTCATACCTTGACACTTCATGACGTGGTAGTGCTCGTCTTGCTCGGAAAACGCATCGGCCACAGCATTGACACTCTCGCCGCGACCGTTCAAAAGTTCGGCAGCACAGTAGTCGAACATTGCAATGTGGGCAATAACGTCCTTTAGCTTCCAGGTGGTGCAATAGGAGGCAAGCTTGTTCCAATCCTCTTCTGTGAAATCTTGAACCAATACGTCAACTTGCGCCTGCTCGGCCAGCAGATCGCCCATCGGATCAAACAGTTCGGTCATGACATTTCCCCTCATATATTCTTTCTGCCGCTTCTCGCGCAACGGCCGCGCTCTTTCCCTATAGACGCGAATGTGGGATAAGGAGTGTGCATGGGGTGGAGGGTTCTTGACGTCTTTCAAATGATTCCATCCATACCAGCCACCAGCCCGAACAGATCCAAACGACAGCTCCTTTATAAAATCCCGCAACGCAAAGCAAGGTGACAGACTAATCCTGGTAGAGCTTCTGAATGGCACGACCAGCGATGTGGATCATGATCTCATCAGTGCCGGCACCGATACGGTAAACGCGCTGGTCGCGCCACAGACGCGAAATGCGACAGTCCTTGGTATAACCGATGCCACCCATGATCTGCAGTGCAGTATCGACGACTTCGAATGCGGCACGACCGCAGTACAGTTTGGCCACAGCGGAGTCGATCTGCACAGGCTCGCCGTTGTCGATCTTCCAGGCAGTTTTGTACACCCAATTGCGCATATTCTCAATCTTCGTATACATCTCGGTGATGTGTTCCTGGATGAGCTGGTTTTTGCCGATCGGCTTACCGAACTGGACGCGTTGGGTGGCATAGCGCGTGGCATCCTCGAAAGCGCATTCAGCTGCACCTAAGCTCTGTGCGCAGGCAATCAGGCGCTCAACTTCAAAGTTCACCATTGCCTGCATGAAACCGTTGCCCTCGATCCCCACAAGATCTTTTTCCTCGAGCTCAACATCCTCCATATGAAGCTCGCAGGTGCTGCCCATGTTCCAGCCGATTTTTTCAAGCGGCTCGATAGAGATTCCTGGCATCAGAACGCCCTCGTCATCGCGAAGAGTCACCCACCACATGGAAAACCTGGAGCGGTTCTCGCGCAAAGTGGCATCATCGTCAGCATTGCGAGCCACGCACAACATGTATTTGGAATTGACAGCATTGGTCATAAACGATTTGGATCCGTTGAGATATACCTTACCTTCGCGACGCTGATAGGTTGAAGCAAGGGAGCTGGAGTCAGAACCGGCACCAGGCTCGGTAAAGCCCAACACAAAACCAGGGTTGCCCTTGGCGACCTCATCGAAACACTGTTTCTTCTGCTCTTCGGATCCAAACTCTGTCATGTCCTTGAGGGCACATAGATTGCCGTAGATATAGATTGGTACGCCATTTTTGCACATGCGCTCGGCCACCAGCATAAGCGTCTGGGTATCGACTGGCGTTCCGCCGTACTCCTCATCAAGACCGAGAGACTGGAAACCGTTTTCCAGTAGCGCGTCGGTGAATTTCTTAGGCCACACATGCGCCTCGTCGCAGTCCTTGAAATACTGTTCGGTACCATAGCGTTCGCATACCTCATCAACGCTCTCGAGCAACAGCTCCTGCTCTTCAGTCAGCTTGAAATCCATTGGCTTACTTCCTTTCGCTTGATGCCGCTCTAACACAAGAAACCCGAAGCGTACCGCGAGGATAAATCCCGCACCTAACGTAGGGTCAAACGAGTAACCTAGTTCTCCTTTGCTCCTTCTGCTCGTTTACTGTCGAAGTAGTCTATGATTTCCTTCAGGCGCACCTTGCCAGCATCGTCTCGCCGCAAATCGTTGATAAACTCGACATAGCGGGGTTTTTTGTAGCTTGCTATGTACTGCTTACAGCTTTCCTGTATGTCTTGAGCGGTCAGAGTCTCACCCGCACTCGGCTGCACAACAGCTGCTACGGCTTCCCCTAGTGCAGGATCGCTCGTGCCGAACACCACGCAGTCGGCAACACGCGGATTGCGCAAAATCGCGGTTTGCACCTCATTTATGAACACGTTCTCGCCACCGGATTTGATCATGTCCTTCTTGCGAGCCTTGAGGTAGTAATACCCCTTCTTATCGCGGCACATGATGTCACCGGTCTTGAGCCACCCGTCATCCGTAAATGCATTGCGCGTCAGCTCCTCCTGACCGTAGTAGCCCGTCATGACTGCAGGCGAGCGCACTACAGCCTCGCCCGGCTCTCCCTTGGCCACATCTTTACCCTCTTCGTTCACGATACGAATCTCAAGGCTCTCCATGGGTCTGCCGATCGAGGCGATCTGCGGTGCCTCACACTCTAGTAAATCACGTGTGATACGTATGGAGGTACCCACGCCACTTTCGCTTTGCCCCCAACCGTAATTAACTTCGGCATTAGGAAAGGTTTGGAACACCTCGGCAATCACTTCAGGTGTCATGGATCCGGCGGAGCTCTGTACAACACGTACGCTCGAAAGCTCATAGCGTTCTATGGCATCGCTGCGCAAAAGTCTTAGGTAAGTGGTGGGCGGGAGCAAAATCATGTGAGACACGCGATAGCGCTCAATCTGCGACAAAATGCCTTCGGGATCGAATTTTCCACAGATGACTACCGTGGCTCCCGTTGCGAGCGACGACATGAACCAGCTATGTCCGCCATGATGCTCCAAAGGACACTGAATCAGAACGATGGGATGGTTATCCTCAAGCATTCCGTTCGACATCGATACTGCGTGAATCTCAGCGAGATCTTGCGCGTGTGTGCGGCAGACACCCTTAGGCAACCCCGTGCTGCCGCCCGTAAATTGGATACGCGAAAGCGCATTCACGTCACGGAACAGCGGCACTTCGGGGTCGATGGACGCCTCACATGCCAAATCCCACAGACGCGGAGCGAAAGGTGTAGACATCCCTACGGCCATCAGGCTGAGATCCGACTCGAAATCACTCAGATCAGCGCTAACTTTCTCGGCGAACCGCTTGTCAAACACGAGTAATTTCGCATCAACCGCGTTGGTGAGAAATACGATCTCTCGCGAAATCAACCGGTAGTTGAGCGGTACGGCCACCGCACCGATATACTGGATTGCCAGGTAGACACCCACCAGCTCAATGCTGTTGGGTATCAAATAGGCCACCTTGTCACCTGTCGATACACCTTGATCGACAAACGCATGGGCAATCCTTTTCACCAATACATTCATCTCTTCGTAGGTATGAGTAACAGAGCCGCACACTGCTGCCAAGCGTTTCGGATAAACACGGACATTTTCGAGAAACGGCTCGATGATGTTCTCGTACCGCTCATAACCTGCCATGGCATTATTCCACCTCTCAAAAACGCAACCTTCCCCTCGTTGCTTGCGCGCGACACACAGATCTGTCACACTCCTCTCTCATGCGGCGAGCCAAAACGTCACTTCGAAAACCGCTTCATGGTTTTCGCGTACGCCTTGGTGGTGGTGCAGAATGGTGACGCCGTCTGCTCGACATTCAACGATGCCTGGAGATTCCAATCGGCAATCGAGTTGAACATGCCTTTGGCTACCTGAATGGACGCGTCGGGCATCTCGGCCAAACGCTGCGCCAAACCGTAGGCCACCTCTTCCAACTCAATGGAATCGCACACCCGATTGGCAATTCCCAGCTCGAAAAGCTCCAAACCCGTCAAG
>CAZLKG010000127.1:0-4674 GCA_964560045.1 uncultured Slackia sp. | reverse complement strand
TAGGAGTCGAGCAGATTTTCGTATTGTGGCCGATGAATGATTTTCTTAAGGCGCAAACGATCTCCTTTAATAATCTCCTTTTGTCAGGTTAGCTCGACATTTTATTTATTCGGAAGCAAATTGTCGAGTTGAATCGATGTTTTTATATCCATTCAAACAAAACGGGTCAAAACATTTGAGTTAGATCAAGAAGTGAGTAATAAAACTAAAACTTACTCCTACTCGATGGTGACCCCTCAGCGCCGGCTCCCAAAAGCCCCCAAAAGCCCTAGAAGCCCCTAGAAGCATCGCATTCATATGCCCCTCAGGCTCCTTAGGCTCAAATATCTCAAGCGTATATGTAAACTTGAATCAGCTTGATGGTATCGGTCAGACTGTTTGATACGTTAGCCGTCGAATAGTCATATGACAAACGACACGTCCAGTCATGATCAACTCCATCCGAATCCGATGCGCTTCCCGAAAAGGTATAGCTCTCCCGCACAATAGTCTGTCCGTCATCGCCATAGGTGCGATAATCGTCAACCGACGGAAGCTCAATTGTGCCCGTATCCACGATAAGACCCGCATCGACAAGCAGGTTCTCAATGATGTGGCTCTCCTGCACGATGTCCTCAAAAGCAACGTCACCGTAGTTCAGTAAACTCACCGGCGTGGAATACCCCACGCTCACGATAATGTCGTCCTCATCGGTCTCAAAATAGAGCGAAGGCACATTACCGCTGGAATCGGTACTCTCATCGGCAAGCGTCACGGTGACGTTTCGCCCCACGACCTGGGTTTCAACATCCTCATCATCCTCACCATCACTCACTTCCTCCGTGATATCACGTTCGGAGGTGATGGTGGCACCACGCCCCACCTCTTCAATAGCCTCATCAACGCTCAATCCCAGAAGGTTCACCAAATCGGGAACGTCGCCGTGGCTGTCAGTATTGATGACACCGGCATCTGAGGCGATTGTCCCGGCATCATTGGAATCGCTACTGTCGGCGTTTTGGGCCGCTACATTGCTCGCCTCGTTTATAAGCGTGAAGGCGAAATACGCCAGCGCCGCAATGAGGAACACGAGAATCACCGATACAATAGTGAGCACCAGGCGCATACGGCGGGACTTTATCCAGTGAATCTCTGCGGTTGGAGAAACAAAACCGGGCGAGCGACCCGTGGTCTCAGTATTCGATGAGACTTTCTGGTGGCGTCCTATTTTTTCGGGCGCAGCACCCTGGGAGGACTGGAGAGATTTTGTGATGGCAAAGGATCGTTTTGCGTGCTTGGCGTGCTTGGCCATGCCTTCCGCCTTTCTTATGGGCAGCGTGCCGACGCACCGTTGCTAGATGATGCCTGCATAAAGCGCGACGATATAGGCCGCCGCACACGCAACCCCCACGAGGGCTAGACCCAGAATAATCTTTTGCATGCGGCTCATGGGAGGGACGTTTTGAAGATCCTCTTCAGTTTGCTCGTGATACTCGCCATGATGCTCAGTCATGAGAGCCCCTTCCCTCGTTCCCTGCAGCCGCTCCATTGTAGCGTCAAAGCCCACCGAAGCGGGATTTGGGACAGAGTTTCCATAGGCGCGAAGATAAGGTGTTGCAGCGATTTGGAGCAACTTGCGGTGGCACTACTCGCGGCGAATGGCTTTTCTCCTGCGCTTCCACAGGCGCGAATGTGCGAATTTGCAGGGCACAAACGCAAAGATGTGGGAGTGCACATGACAAAGGGTTTAAGGGATGCAGACGCGAGGGCGTGGGCGTACATGATAGGGGCTAGAAAAGAAAATCGTTTAGGATCTCTTGCTCGGCCTCTTCTTCGGACATACCCAAGGTCATGAGCTTCACTATCTGATCTCCCGCTATTTTACCTATGGCAGCCTCGTGGATAAGTTGGGCATCTTCGCTCGCAGCCTCAATGCCGGGAATGGCTTTGACCTTGGCGTTGCCCATGATGATGGCATCGCACTGAACGTGGCCGTGGCAGACGGCCTCGCCCACAACAAGCGGATTGAACACCTGGTACGAATCATCCTGGGCGACGCTTCTTGAGATGACTTGTACACTGGAGTCATCTCCCATAAGCCGGATGTTCATGTTAGACACAGCTGTCTGGTTTCCGTGGGTCAAAAGTTTTTCAATGAGTACAAACTTGCCGCCTGCAGCAATTTCGCAAACGGTATCGCGCTCAGTGGAGGAAACGCCCTTTATCTGTGTCATCTCCATCTCGCAGTAGGAGTCTTCGCCCATATACACATTGGTTGTGGGGTTGAGCACGCGCTCACCTGTGCCCTCGCCCAGACAACAGTGCTTTTCCCGATAGCGCACGCGAGCACCTTTACCCAACCAGAAACTGTGAATGCCGTCGTGCTCAGTCTTTTCCTCGCCGGAATTGTGGATACCACAACCGGCGATGATGGTCACATCGGCACCCTCGCCGATATAAAAATCGTTGTAGACCACATCAGTGATGCCGGTCTTGGTCATAATGACAGGAATATGAACCGTTTCTCCCTTGGTGCCGGGCGCGATGGAGATTTTGATACCCTGCTTGTCGGTGAATCCCTCAATGCTGATGTTCGCACTCGAGTGGCGCTCCACCAGCTTACCGTCCTTGCGGATATTGAATGCGCCGCGCGGCTTTCCGTGGAGGTCGGCTATCTGGGCAAGTAGTTCTTCGTCTATCTGGGTGAGTTCAGTCATAATGCGCTCCTTGAATGTGCGCTGCCGCACTAGCACGTGGTAGGGATCTTGGTAAGGTGAAGCTCGGTGGGAGTGGAGAGTATGCAGCCGTTTTGCGCGCGATCCACCAGACCCAGCTTAGGCATGATCTGCTCACGTGGGCCAATGTCCTCAATGCGCCCATCGCACAGACACACGATCTCATCGGCGAGCTGAATGATGCGCTCCTGATGCGAGATGATAACGATGGAGCGACCGTCGTGAGTCTCGTGAATATCGCGGAAGGTTTCGGTGAGACGATCAAAGCTCCACAGGTCAATGCCGGCCTCTGGCTCATCGTAGATGGCGAGCTTGGAATCGCGCGCGAGTATGGTGGCAATTTCGATGCGCTTTACCTCACCCCCGGAAAGGCTCTTGTCAACCTCACGCGTGAGATACGCCGCCGAGCACAGACCTACCTTGGAGAGGTACTCGTTGCACTGCAGAGCAGGCAGGCGCCTGCCTGCAGCAAGCTCCAGAAGTTTTTTGACCCTCATTCCCCTAAAGCGTGCGGGCTGCTGAAATCCATAGCATATGCCCAGCTTTGCGCGCTCAGCAATCGAGGCGTCGGTGATGTCTTGGCCGTTGAAGACAATGGTGCCGGACGTGGGTTTTTCGATGCCCATAACGAGCTTGGCGAGTGTCGATTTGCCACTACCGTTAGGCCCTGTGATCACCGTAAACTTATCGTCCTCAATGGTTAGCGACACGTCATCAATGATGCGCTTTGTGTCCGACGAACTCTCATCTACGACAACTTCAAAGACGATGTTCTTCAGCTCAAGCATGATGCCTTCCTTCACAATACGCTTGCTTTAATTGTTATCTTTATTATAGCATTAACGAAGAAGGGTGCAGGACTCACTGGGCAAACCTCACGTCCTTCCGCAACGTCCCCACCCCCAAAGACGTCCCCTTCTAAAGCAGTGTCTAAAACCTACACAAACCTGCATAAATCTATATGGCTGACGTATCCGGAATGACGGCGTTCGATCCGGCTTCGGATTCGCTGTCCGAGTCGGCATCGGAAGAAGAGGTATCATCTGTGGTATCCGTCGTGGAATCGGAGTCGGAAGACGTACCATTAACCACAGGCAAAGACTCCAGATCGAGCGCAACACCTAACCATTTAGAACTGATGACGTCAGCTATGCCGCCATCGAGTAGGGTTGTGAGCGCATTCGCCACGGCCTCCTGTAAATCGGTATTGTCGGATGCGACCCCTATGCAATAGCCGCCCGGACTCTCGAGCAGGGCGATGGGAGCCATGTCAACGTTTTGATAGAGGGCGGCATAGGTTCCTATGACTGCATCAGCCGCTACATACTCCGCCTCGCCATCCTCTGCCGAGGAGAAGGCTGACATCAAATCGCTGCTGGACAGAAGTGCGTCATCGCCAAATGCCGTGGTGACAGCCCAAGCGCTCGTAGAAGAACCCTGAGCTGCGATGGTAGGCGAGTCCGCGCGCGTGGGAACCTCGGTGGAACCGGAGCTTGCGAAAAGGGCTATGGCGGTGGGAATGTAGGAGTCGGAGAGCCACATGGAAGAAGTACTGTCAGAAACCATGCTCATGAGAATGTCTACTTCACCGTTCGCCAACGCCGTTTCCCCGTCGGATTCGACGTTCACAATCTCGAGACTAAGGCCCATCTGGTCGGCCAGAGCTGCAGCGATATCCACGTCAAGCCCGGTGACTTCGCTACCGGATGTCATCGTAAAGGGAGCGCTTTCCTCCCCCGCAATTCCAACGCGCAATGTCCCGTCCTCGCCGATGGCGGGCGAGGAAACGGTGGCGCTTCCCAATTCAAAGGTGTAATCCTCGACCTGATCACTACAGCCCGCAAGCCCTAGCGCAAGACAGAACACGCACGCTAAGACGCACAAAACAGAAGCGTGACGCTTCATGGCAATGCTCCCTCTTCCCGTTTCATTCAAGTGTCTCTTTCGGCTGACCTAGTCT
>CAZLKG010000126.1:2425-4702 GCA_964560045.1 uncultured Slackia sp. | reverse complement strand
GCGCTACTCCCTCATTAGCCGTACCGCGCAGCTCTTCACTGAGGTAGGTGTCAGAGGGTAGCGCCCCTAGGGAGTCATCCACATCAACGGTATTACTTTCGGTGGTAAGCCCAAACCATATGCCCGCCGTGGCATCCAACCGAGAGCTATCTATGGTTTCTTTAGCATCGAGTGCCCAGTCATTGCCGTTGGTGTTTGAGCTGTGAGCATTCCAGGATGACTCAGAGCTAAAGTATCCGTTTTCATCGGTAACAATGACATGGCTCTCACCCGTAGTTACTGACACTACCTTAAAGGGCACGCCTGCCAGGGTAGCGCTTCCATTTTCAGCCTTTTTGGAAAATTCAAAGTCACTTCGTTTTACCTGGTCATGGATATGCCCATCACCTGTTCCTGCGGTCACGATTTCACCATCTACGTCAATGCTGAACTCATAGACCGTATCGTTGAGTAAGTAGCCCTCACCGGAATAGATCTCTTGAACTGAATAAGTTCCATAAGGCAACAAATCATTTGAGGTGGACGCATAGCCGCCTTCAATGGTGAGCATTGCCACAATATCGCCGTATGAGTAGGTGATACCACCCACAACAACATCGTTTTCATTGAGACTTGTTATCTCAAACTGCGTTCCCTCCATTGATGCAGCGCCAAGGCCGGTTGACAGGTCACTTTCGATGTCTCTTTTATAGATCTCAACGCCACCGCGTATGACCTGCTCAGCTAAAGCAGTTTCCTCTGTTGGCGCATTATAGGTGTAGACAGTCTCAACCGTGCCTTCGCTGGTCACCTGGGTGACATACACTTCGTTGCTCAGCATATAACCTTCGGGTGCTGTGTATTCATAGATAACAACTGTGCCGAGCGGCAAAGTAGATCCGCCGGAAGAACTGTAGTAGAGGCTGTCGGATGTGATGGCCCCATCGGAAGTTGATGAAATGAGATGGTTCCTAGTTAGTGAAATATACCCGTCCTTATCCGTCGCAAACACCCACGTGCGAGTGGCTTTCCCAGACGCACGAGCTGCCTCTGCTGTGTCATAGTATCCATCGTAGTACTCAATGACGTACTCCGCCCCGGTCAGTGTAGCTGCACCTTGCGCTGTGCCCAGGTCGCTGTCTTTCTTTTGGAGCAGTATGTCCGCAGGGTCATTCTGTGGTGTGTCTGACACCGCCAGTGTTTCTGTTTCGCCAGCCTCAACTGTGACAGTCCACGTCGATGTGCTGAGAGCATAGCCCGTAGGGGCTGTTGTCTCTTTGACTGTATATGTTCCGGCTTCAAGCTCTAAGCTATTTGTCGTACCGCTTGAGTTTGTAGTTAGCACTCCGACCTGATTACCGCTTGAGTCATATACCGTAAATACCGCCCCGGCAAGTGAGTAGCAGGCGTTTCCGCTCGTAATGTCGGTGTTACTACTCGACTTCGTAATCTTTAAGTACCCAACAATAACCTCACCGCAGTAAAACATCGACTGCATTCCATATAGGTTACCGGTTTGAACAGATATTGCATATATCGCATTGTACATGCGAATAACCTGGCTAGGAGCCGTTAGAGAACCGCTTTTAGCGCCGTTGTACAGATACACAATCGCATTCCACATTGCTGTGGTAATGCCTAAGTTCTTAATGTTTCCCGTGTAGTTAGTGCCGTAAAGGTCGGTCGTGAAGTCATACGACCCATCCGACTCGATACTCCCTTGAACCATGTATATCGCGTACTGAGTGATACTGCGTGCGGCACTGTCCGAAAACGTAGTTCCGTTGATGGTGTTGGTATAGGGATAGCTGTTATAAATAACCGCAGCAACATCATCGTCTGCCCAAGACCACCCGTTATCATAGGTTTGATAGTAATCGCCGAGAGCCATCACTGTTGGCCCGGCGAGGGTAATATCGCCGCAGTAAGCAACTGAGCCATCCTCTGCCTCATACTCTCCGTCGACTCCGTTCAATTCGCCAGTGTAGCCATAACCAACAGTTCTAAACCCCATTGATGAGGTGTAGTCGTAGCTGGCTGCCTCTGCTTTATTTTGCGTTGCAGCTATCAAGCCCGAAGCGCAGGAGAGCACCATAACGAATGAAAGCAAAACGCGCATCGCTCTAGATTCGCGCAGTCTGTCCATGAGTTTTTGCATACGCATGAGCCCCGTCTCCTCGAATTGATCACTTCTTGGATCCAATCGCTTGGAAATCGAGTTTTATGCTATCTGCAAATCCTTGCCGAGGCATGGTTTAGCCTAGGTGCAAACCTTGCCCAGACCCTGTCCAGACCCTG
>CAZLKG010000126.1:0-2325 GCA_964560045.1 uncultured Slackia sp. | reverse complement strand
CCAGACCCTGTCCAGACCCTGCCACCCTTCGAGCTTCTTCGTCAGCAAACTACCCATATCTTTGCATCGTCTGTCTCATTGCGGACAAGGAGACAAAGAGCCATGTTCTGCAAATGGCCCATTGGACAGGGGGTTCCCTGCGCTCTATAACAAGTAAAACTAAATCAGCTACCACTCGTCAATGCGTCTTGCTGTTCACAACGACGTTCTATCCTTTGAGCTGCTTGCCGTCCGTATCCCAGAAGAACTTTTTGAATTTACGGATCTGGTTGTAATACATGACGATGCTCCAGAAATTATGCACCAGCGTGTCGCTTGCATAATACAGGGGGTACGGATCCTTTGTTCTTTTTCTCAGTTCCAGTGCTCGGCGAAGAACGTTCTCATTTCCGATACTCCGCTTGAGAACGTATGGGGGAACGCAGCAGTAGGCAAAAGGTTCATAGGCTTCCGTGTAGGGCATTTCTTTGCCTAATACGTAAGCGTCCACCAGAAGTGTGACGAAATTAATGCCCCCCAAGCTCATGTAGTAAGTGTTGCGTCCTGGTCGGGCATTCATTTCAAAGAAGTAGCGATGGCCGGTGCGTTCGTCATACTTCAAATCGAAATTCCCGAAGCCGACAAAACCCACGTGTTTCAAGAGGCGCTGGGCATACTCGATCATCTGAGCATCGTATTCATCAATAATGCAAAGCGGATTACCGAGAGCCGAAGGACTGTGATCCTGCAGGCAGACAATGCCACCCGAAACCGCCCGGATATTCCCCTCTCTGTCAGTGAATGTTGTCAAAGAGCGCAGGTTTTCATCACCGCCGGGGATATAGTCCTGAAGGATCAATGTCCCATCGTAATCGGAGGTGCGTATGTCATGCCACACCTCCGACAGCTCTTGAGGCGAGTCAATCTCGTAGCACTTGCGCTTGTCGGTGATTCTGGCATTTTGGAAGCGAGGGGTATCGGAAGGCTTTGCAACAAGAGGGTAGACGAATTCCTCAACCGGAAGCTCCTCGGGGCCTTCCGATCCGCAATCGTAGTAACAGGTTTTGGGATAAGGGATATCAAGTTGGCCGCACAGGTCGTAGAAATTGCGTTTGCGCGAAACTTGCTCCAGCATGTCTACACCATTGTAAGGAACGACGTAACCTGCCTGTTCAAGGCGGTTTTTGTACTCTGCGAGGATGAATGCATGGCGATCGTCGCATCCCACAACCATCGGGATACGCAGGGGATTTTCCACTTTTAGTTCGTCTGCTATATCAAGCAGAGTCTGGTAGAGCCTCTCGGGTTCAAAAGCATTTTCGATAATGCGGCAATCGGTAAAGCGACTCGAGGTAATCATCTTGATGTCTTTCGTGAGAATCACGATACATCGCTTAATTCCGTACGCCCGATGAAACTCTCTGACATAACTGTAAGCTAGGAAATCCCCTCCCACAATAACAGGCTGCAGGCGTTTTTCGACTTCGTGTTCTTCCATATATGAAGATCGGTGGCTTGTTGTGTTGGTTTTTGGGTCAGCCATCATGTGCTCCATTTTGCATACCGTTGGATCTGCCGTTAAGAATCCTCGCCACTTTATCGGTTACGAATGACTCTTCGAGGACGGAATCCTAGCGCAATGCCAAAGACGGTAGTTTGTCCTTGAAGAAAAAAACAGTGAATTCAGGAGACTCGAATCAGGAGACTCTATCGTTGTGACTCCATCGCTGTGAGAAGTAAATCTACGAGAAGTAGATCTGCCTCTGGTCGCGCCCACTTCGCCGCAAAACCAGAAAACCAACATAGTTCGTAAAAAAAAGTCTTGACTTTTTTTCTGACCGTGTTCAAATTAACTTTTTGCGTGTTTACACGCTTCCCTCGCAATTCGCCTGAGAAAAGATGCGCGGAGGTATGTAGTGACAGTCTGAATCCATCAAGGAAGGAAGACCCGTGACCCAAGCAGAAAAAAGCACTTCTACCAACCTGTACAGGAAGCGACGCAATTTTGCGAAGATCCCTGACGTCATGGATGTGCCCAATCTGATCTCCATCCAGGCGGACAGCTTCAAGTGGTTCATGAACGAAGGCATCACCAATGCCTTCAATGACGTGTGCCCCATAGAGAATGCCACAAAGGACATGTGCGTGGAGTTCGGCGAGCATCGCTTTGGCGATCCCAAATACGCCGTCGATGAATGCAAGGAGAAAGATATCTCCTATCAGGCGTCGCTTTATGCGCAGGTTCGCTTCATCAACCGCGAGACGGGCGAGATGGGCGAGCAGGAAGTCTCCATGGGCGATTTTCCGCTCATGACGCCGCGTGGCACCTTCATCATCAACGGCACC
>CAZLKG010000125.1:0-4711 GCA_964560045.1 uncultured Slackia sp. | reverse complement strand
AATCAGCCTCTTCAATGCCCGATATGGAAATACCCATATCGGCATACGAGCTAAAGTCAGGCGGTCTTAGATAGTCGTATAGAGCAAAGCCGCCCACGCACATAAGGGCGATAATCAACACCGAGGCGACAATAGCTAACGCGCGGCGCTTTGTGCGCCGGCGTGCGCGGACGGGCACAGTGTTGGCATCCGCGGTGGGAGGCGAAGGTGTCTCTTTTGATGATTCCCTGGTAGCATCAGCCGTAGCGTCCGACACACCATCGCGCCGCGAAGCCTGCGGGCACGCCTCTTCACGCCGCAAAGCGCTCCCCTCACTACCTCGGTACACGGGAATCTCCCCACGCAGCGCGGCGCGGCGCAAGCGCTTCTGGCGGCGAACCGCCTCCTTGTCAAACGGATCAATCAGTGCGTAAGGATCATAGACCACATCAGGACCATACGATGTCGCCGCAGCCGATTTCGCAGCCGAGCGTTTCCCTTTTCCGTCCTCGCCTGAATGAAGCTCCGTGGCGGCGCGTTTGTCCAATTCACTCATGGCAGACGCCTCTTTCTCCCCTACGGAGTCTGTACTACGTACAGATCTCCGGTCTCGGCATTGCGATACACCGAGCCTATCTCTTCATAGATCTCCTCATCGGAGAAGGCATCTTCATCGATTGTTGTCGTGATTTCCTCCGCATCCAAAGCCTCCAGACTATCGGCATCTATCTGGACAGCATTGATCGCTGCATACCCAACGCGAGTCATTATGGAAAGCATGAGCGCCACGGCTAATACCAGCATGATGTCGGCTAAGTTCACCAACCCTACGCGCGGATCCACTTCGTCAATGGATGCTTCCCCGCCGCCGAAGCGCGGCGCATGATGGCGGCGTATCATCGTGTATCCCCCTTGCTGGAAGGTCCCATCTCTTCCCTCTTACTGGAGAGTTCTACTTCTCCCTCCCCCTCCTTGCCAGGAAATTCCACCTCGCCCGCTGTGTCCTCTGCTCCAGCATCCGCCTTGGCAGCTAGAGTCTCACGGCGCGATTTCTCGGTTTCCAGTACGCACTCCATGCAGGCATCAAAAGACACCATATAGTCCTTGTACCAGCGTGTGCGTATGGCTGAAACCACCATGGCAAACACACCGGCAATAAGGCCCATGCTCGTGGCATCAAATGCCGTCAAAAGCGCTGAGGACAGTGTTTGTGTGTCGCCCTCTCCCAGGGCCACCACGCCCGGCCCCAGTGGGATGAGCGTGCACAACAGACCCAGCATGGGGGAGATCTTTGCCAGCACGTCGGTCACTTTCACGATGCCGTCGTAGCGGCGCCTCTCTCGATACTCAAGCCCTACGGCAAGCGACTCGCGCATGTCATCGGTGATACTGCGATGCCGGGTCAACTCAATGAGGTATTGCTTTTGACGCATCAAAAGCCCGCTCTTTACGATAACCTCGCGTGGATCGTCCTCGGAAGCCTTCAGTTCGTCTACGAGTCTTGGTAAAAACACCTTGAAGTGCCGCCGCTCAATAAAAAGCTCCGCCACAAGGGATCCCAAACACACAACGACGGCAGCCACCACGATGATAAGCACGACAAGCGCCGGTGTTTCGCACGCCGCCACCATCGAGCGCATCGACACGCTTACGCTGTTGCTGAATGCTTCCATACCTTTATCTTCCTTTTCATAAACCTATCCTTGGAGCGTTTATAGGCGATTGCGCGCCTGGTAAACCCCACAGCCAGAAGTCCGCCCATCAACGCCGCATACCTCCAAGCGGGAATCACATTCACGCGGACGGCATCCGAGGAAAGACGCAGGCGTTGTATTAGCGCTTCCACAGAACCTCCGCCTTCTCCGCCAGCAGATCCGCCCAATCCCACTTCATCCTGCAAGGCGGGTGATGCCTGACCCTCGGTCGATCCCCTGCTCTCCGTTGAAATCTCTCCTTCGGCGGAAAACACCAGCTGAGCTCCTTCGGGAAGCGAAGAGGTTCCCTCTTCGGTGCCACTACCCGAAACTTCCACGTCAGACCACCCGCCGCTGCTCGAACCCGTGCTTCCCGTTCCGCTGCCTGTACCGTCTCCGGTGCCGCTGCCCGAGCCCGTGCCGCTTCCGGTTCCATCCCCGCTGCCCGATCCTTCACCTGAACCGGATCCGTCGGGATCTTCTGGGTCGTCAGGATCGTCAGAATCGTCGGGTTCGTCAGTCTCATTGGGATCTTCGGAGGCCTCGGGGTCATCCTCATCTTCCGGTTCATCTTCTGCTGGCGCAACACCTGTGCCCCCCACCGTGGCGGTCGCCTTGTGGTTGGCGCTGTTGCCGAACTCGGCGGTTATTGTCACATTTCCTTCCGACCATATGTTCACGTTCACCGAGCCGTCGTCGTTCGTAGTGATTGTGGCAACCGACGAATCAGACGTGCTCCATTTGATGTCATATATACCTTGGGAGGCGATGGTGGTGTCATTGGCATGAATGGTGGGGGTTAGCGTGACGCTGCTGCCCACCTCACCCGATATGTCGCTTTTATCGAAGGTAATGGTTGGTGCCCCATCGTAGAGACAGCGCACCTCAAGCACGTTTTGGGCAAATCCGCGCGAATCGTATTGCCCCGGGCCGTATTCGCCATACATCACGCGGTAGCCCGACTGGGTACTCATACCGCTGCTGTCATTCCACTCTTGCTGCCAGGTGCTTCCGCTTATGCGTGTGAAAGATGAGTCAATGGCCAATATGGCCGGTACCACCACAGCCGTACGCCGAAGACCTTCGGCATAACCTGCGGCAAATCCACCCACATTGAAGTCATAGTAGTAGGGGTAGTCGGGATAGTAATATCGCGTTGTCCCAATGAGATCGCTGTAGAGCCAGGTGTAGGTGTCCGCGTAGCCTGTATCTGAGGTGACGAAGTAAAAGGCGTAAAACGGCAAGCCGACGCCCGCATTTTGCAGGAGCGTGGTCAGATATACGCCACGCCCGAAGCCTTTGCGCATGTATACCGCCGAATCGAAGGTGGAGTATTGATACACCAAGCCGTCGGACATGCTCCGCATCTCGCTTTCGGTGTAGCTCGCTTTCGTATAGTAGGGACCACCGTAGTAGCCCACACTCACGACCAGCCTCTCAGCTAGTGCGGCATGGGCTTGCTGGGTGGGGAGCGCCAATGCCAGAGCAAAGGCGCATGCCACAGCTGCTACAGACGCGACCAGACATGCCGCCGCACGGCGCAGTTTGTATCGCGTGGCCGTCTTCATCCGCTACCTCCTTTCGCCCTCTTCGTGTGTTCTTTGTTCGTTGGCCGTCGTGGTTGCCGGAATACACACATGTATACACCGACCCGCATCATCCACCACGCGCCGACGCACCGCTATGCCATAGAGTCGCGAGAGCGTCTTCTCAGTCATCACGTCCTGGGGTCTTCCATCAGCGCTAATAGTCCCACCCTCTACCACCAAGGCACGCGTGGCGTGCAAGAGCACCTGGTTGGGGTCATGGGTGGAGGTAAGCACGATAAAATCACGCTGAGACAGCCTTGCTATACGCTCCATCACGCGAAATTGATTGCCGTAGTCGAGGTTTGCCGTGGGCTCATCCATAATGAGGATGCGCGCCTTTTGCACCAGTGTTCTTGCGAGCAGTACCAGCTGGTATTCGCCGCCGCTTATCTGTCCGCATCCCCGGTGGGCCAGATGACCTATACCTAGCTGGTCAAGCACCTCTAGGGCGTGCTCTTTCTCAGCTTTTGCCGGCACCTGAAAGGCGCGAAGCTGTGTGGCCATACCCATCAGCACTAATTCCAAAACCGTGTAGTCGAAGACCTGAGCGGATGCTTGGGGAATATAGGCTACGCGCTGTGCGAGGTGTTTGCGTGACAGGGTACGCGTATCCACCCCATCTACCAGTACACGCCCACCATAGTGGCGCAAAAAACCTAGAATGCAGCGAAACAGTGTGCTTTTTCCCACGCCATTGGGTCCCATCACGGCAATGAGATCGCCGGGGCGCGCCGTGAAGCTGATATCGCGTAATACGGCATGACTCCCGTAGGAAAACGATAGATCCTCAACCGCGAGCTGCACCGCGCCCACCCCCTCTCGCGATGAGGTAGATAAAGATGGGCGCTCCCACAAATGAGGTGAGGATTCCGATGGGTATCTCACTCGTAGTGGCAAGCCGGGCTATGTCGTCCACCAACACCAAAAAACCTGCACCCATGACCATGCAGGCCGGAATGATGCGCCGATAGTCGTATCCGAACAACATGCGGCAGAAATGAGGTATAACCAGGCCAACCCACCCTATCAAACCGCTTACGGAAACGCAGGTGGCCGTGAGGAAGGTGGCACAGGCGATGATGCCTAAACGCATGGCGTTGGTGTTGACGCCTAAGCTCTTGGCCTCCTCTTCGCCCGTCGCCAACAGATTGATACGCCAGCGCAACAGGTAGATAGGAAGTGCGGCTGCCACCACCAAAAGAACCGTAGGCAGCACATCATCCATACGGATGGAAGCTAAACTGCCCATAAGCCAGTACGTGATGGCAGGTAGCGCGTCTTCGGTGTCCGCTACCAGCTTTATGGTGGAAGTTCCTGAAGAGAATAAAGCGCTCACCACCATACCGGCTAGGATGAGCGAGAGTATGGGGCTTGCCTTGCTTACCCGGCTGATGCTGTAGGAAATACCCACCGCCACCAAACCACAGACAAACGCCATGGCCGAAATGC
>CAZLKG010000124.1:0-4719 GCA_964560045.1 uncultured Slackia sp. | reverse complement strand
GATATATATCATTGATGAGGTTCACATGCTCTCTACGGCGGCGTTTAATGCGCTGCTAAAAACGCTCGAGGAGCCACCTGATCACGTGGTCTTCATCCTGTGTACTACCGATCCCCAAAAAGTGCCCGAGACCATCCACTCGCGCTGTCAGCGCTTCGACTTCCATCGTCTGTCCAACGAGGAGATAGTTTCTCGCTTAGGTGCTGTTTGTATGGCGGAGGGAGTGCAGTTTGAAGGTGACGCTCTGGATTTGATCGCCCACAGAGCACAGGGAGGGATGCGCGACGCACTCACCACGCTTGAGCAGCTTATAGCGTTCGGTAACGGCATGGTGAGCATGGAGGTTGCCCGCAACGTGTTAGGTTCGCTCGATGCGGATGACATGACCACAATAGTTGATGCCATCGCCGCTCGGGATGCGGCGGCGTGCTTCATCTGGATATCCGAATACATAGAGACGGGTGCCGATCTGGCTCAATTTACGCGCGATCTGGCCGCATATGTCCGCAATCTCTACATATTGGAGCTCACTGACGGTGCGGTTGGGGTGGATATTCCTGCTTCGTCGCGCGATAGTATGGTGGGCGAGGCGAAGAAGTTTGGTTCTGACAGGCTCGCCTACATTCTGCGCGTGCTGGGTGATCTGAACACCGAGCTGCGCTCTTCTACCAATGCGCGCCTATCGTTTGAGATTGCGCTCACGCGCATGGTGAGACCCGAAAGCGATTTGACACTGGAGAGCCTTGCCGCGCGTATTGAGGCGCTTGAGGCCGTGATTGCATCCGCTGCTTCTGCCACCCCTACTGCTTCTGGTACTTCTGCTGTCTCTGCCGCTCCCATCACCTCTGGTACCTTTGGTACTTTTGGTGCCTCTGGTGCTCCTGCCGCTCCCGCCGCCTCTGGTGCTCCTGTCACTTCTGCCATCCCCACCACCTCTAGCGTTCTCACCTCTGCTGTCTTGGATGCTGGGGGGAGGATGCCAAAAGACGCGTCGGATGCAATCGGTACGCGGGCTGCAGGGCCTATACCCTCGGCATCTGTGCCACGGGCATCTGCCGGATACAAGCCTGTTGTGCGTGAGGAACAAATCCAGAGTGCTCCCCCGGCAAGCGCCGCTGCGGCTGCCATGAGTAGGGCCGCATCGCTGCGCGCCAAGATAAACCAACGCCAGGGGGATGTTTTTTCCTCTGCTGCCGGGCAAAACATCGCTTCAAGAAATTTTGCCGCTTCGAATCCTGCCGCTTCGAGCTCCGCTGCCTTGCATCCCGCCGAGCGGACATACGAAACTTCTGCGCCTGTAGTGGCGAGATCGCCTAAACCTCCGCTTTCATCATCGTTCGCAGATTCGCGTAAGGCTGTGCAGCCCGCCGCGGATGCCGACAATAGGACAGGCAATAAGACCGACAATAAGGCGAGCAATTCCGTGAACGCCAAACTCATGAATCCGGCTGCCCTGCAACGCGGTTGGAAAGCGACCCTTTCCGAACTCAAACGCCAGCGCGCGGTGTATGCGGCACTCATGCAGTCTGCCCGCATTGTTGCTGACCCCGACGGGTTGGGCATAGTCGTTGAGTTTTCCAAAGAGAACAACTTTGCATTTTCGGCGGCACAAAAACCCGATGTGGCAACGGCGCTTTCGGCGGCTCTGAGTCACGCCTTTGGGGAATTGGTTCCCTTTCGTTTCGCCCAAGGTGATGGCATTGCGGCAGGGATGCGCGCCGTATCCCACGTAAGCGACACGGCTCATAACGTCTCCACCACATCCCGTACAGGCAACACGACTCATGACACCCTCGCTGCTCCCTATGCAGACGATATGGCTTATGATACTTCTGCCGCGCTCCACACTCCCGCCGCATCCTACATCCCCGATGCCGCTGTGCCCTACGCTCCCACCGAGTACCATGCGGCTCCTGTTCCCGTAGACCCGTATCCGGCCGCTGAAAAACTCGAATTTGATTCCGTGTCTGCGCCACAAGAACGCTTCAAAAGCATGGTCGTTACCGACGGCTGGTCCGGCATTGACCCGAAAGACGCATCCGGCATTGACCTGAAAGACACGCCCGGCACTCCTGCTGTTCAACGTTTTACAAAATCAAGTCAGCCCGCCGAACCTCCCTTCGATTCCGCTACAGCGAATACGAATACGGCGGATTTTTCCAAGCCAAGCTCACCTCTCGAATACGAGATATCTGGGGGCACCGGCCAGAGAGGATCGAACACTTCAAATTTTTTCGCTTCGCGTCCTAAGGCTTCCTCCGAGGACGATGTGGACATAGAGGATATCTTCGGTGCATTAGGAGTGTCGATGGAGGATGTGAAGGAGGAAGAATAGCCGTTCTGTGGTAGGCTTCGCAACGTGTGTTTTTTTGCGGTTGCCTGTCCCTTCGGCTCGCTTTTGACGCTTTTCCGGCCTGCCATGAGGTTTTGTCGGCTCTGTTGTTGCGCATCGCTGAAAAACCCCTGCGGCTATCCACCGAAGAGCCGAGGTGGGTGTGGCTAAAGCTCTGCATAGTGGCATACAGCCTTGCCATCGGATCGATTCGTTCGGATGGGTTGACTCAAGAGAAAGGACGTTTCTATGGATATGAAGGGCATGATGCGCCAGGCCCAAAAGATGCAGGCAGAGCTTGCGAAGGCCCAAGAAGAAATCAAGGACATGACCGCTGAGGCTACAGCAGGCGGCGGCATGGTGGCCGCCGTGGCCCAAGGCGACATGACCATACGCTCCATTACCATTGATCCTACTGCGGTAGATCCCGATGACGTGGAGATGCTTCAAGACGTGGTGACAGCTGCCGTCAACGAGGCGCTGCGCGCGGTCTCAGCTCAGAGCTCAGCCCGTCTCAGCGCGGTTACGGGCGGAATGAACATTCCCGGTTTGATGTAGGCGATTGAGATTGGCTAGCGCACCTGCCATTCAGAAGCTGCTCGACGAACTTGAGCGCATGCCGGGCATAGGTCCCAAAAGCGCGCAGCGTATCGCGTATTGGCTACTCAATGCCGATCGCTCGGTCGCGCTGCGCTTGGCCGAAGCCATTACGGACGTAAAAGATGTTGTTCATTTTTGCTCTCGGTGTTTCAACTATGCCGAAGGTGATCTGTGCGAAATTTGTATGGCACCTGAGCGCAACAACGGACAGATGTGTGTGGTAAGCGAGCCGCGTGACGTTTCTGCTATCGAGCGTACTGCCTCATACTCGGGAGCGTATCACGTGTTAGGCGGCGCGCTTTCGCCCGTGGAGGGCATTGGTCCTGACGATCTGCATATTTCTGAGCTTATGGATCGCCTGTCCTCAGAGGGCGTAAACGAGGTATTGCTCGCCACCAATCCCAACGTGGAAGGTGAAACTACGGCGGCCTATCTGGCGAGGCTCATCAAACCCTTGGGGATATCGGTGACGCGTCTGGCCAGCGGTCTGCCTGTAGGTGGCGACCTCGAATTTGCCGATGAGGTGACATTAGGTCGCGCCATAGAAAGCCGCCGGACGCTTTAGGCGAATGCTTTAGGGCTTTGTGTCGTTGAGGCAAGCATCAAGGTCCGGAACTCGTTGAATTGCTTGAACCCGACCGAACGAAGCTGACTTTGCATGTTGAGTCGAATGGTGCGAAACTCACGAAATTTGAGTTTTGAGTGGATGCCGGCGGATGAATCAAAGGAGGCGCTATGCCCTCTCATGGAGAGCACAAGGAGGTCCGCCGCCGCATTCTGTTGGTTGAAGACGATGCGTCAATTAACGATGTTGTGCGTTCGACGCTGCAGGATGAGGGTTATGTGTGCCATTCCGCATACTCGGGTACGGAGGCGAAACTCCTTATCGACTCGGGTGAACCGTTTGATCTGGCAATCTGCGATCTGATGCTTCCCGGGATATCCGGTGAGGACGTGGTGGCGCTCATCCGCTTAAAAAGCTCGATGCCGATTCTTGTGATTTCAGCAAAAGCGCAGGTGGTTGACCGCGTGACACTGCTGCGCATGGGAGCTGATGACTACCTTGTAAAACCCTTTGATCTCGACGAACTTGTGGCGCGCGTGGAGGTGCTGTTGCGCCGAGTGGCACCTATCGGACGCGGCGAGCAATACGGGGTGCAATGTGGGCTGGAAGACTTTCGCGCGAACGGGGGAGCAAAAGGGACAAACGGCTCTAAAGTGGGCGAGGTTGCAGCCTCGCTTTCGTTCGGAGTGTGGCGGCTTAATGAGAGCGCGCGCCGCTTTGAGGTGGCGGGTACACCCATCAAGCTCACGCGCACCGAGTTTGACATCATAGCCGCGCTTATGCGCCATCCCCGCAAGGTGTTCACCAAGCGCGATCTGTACCGCGCGGTGTGGAACGAAGAGGCGGCGGTCGAGGAAAAAGCCATCAACACGCATATTTCCAATATCCGCGCTAAGCTCAAAGGAAGCGGCACCGAGGACTATATTGAGACAGTGTGGGGTATTGGGTTCAAACTCATGGAGCTGCGCGCATAACCCGGCAGCTGCCTGCCCAAACAGGAAAGCATGTCCGATCTTGTATCTTTCTTGAAACTTTCCGGGAGGTTCGTAAACCTTTTTCTCCGACACTCGGATTATCAAAAGTTTCGATGATCCGAAGGGAGAGAGCATGGATGCCATAAGAACATCCTGCTTGACAAAGACATACGGCGCCAAGAGCGCCGTGGACGACGTGAGCCTGCGTGTGGGCGCAGGCGAGATCTACGGCTTTGTTGGGCAAAACG